>DATCIC010000001.1:0-6655 GCA_036508025.1 Rhodoferax sp.
ACGTGAGCGGCTCGAAGGCCTGCACAACTTGATCCGCGCGATCCGCCATTGCGGCAAGCCGGTGATAGCTGCCGTCGAAGGCGGGGCTGTGGGTGCCGGGCTGTCGATCGCGCTGGCTTGTGACATGCTGGTCGTGGCGCGCAACGCCTTTTTCTCCGTGGCCTATGCCAAGGTCGGACTGACGCCAGACGGCGGTGCTACCGCCTTCCTGTCTGAGTTCCTCTCTCGCCAGATCCTGACCGAACTGTGCCTGACCGGTGACCACATCACGAGCGATCGCCTGCACGCGATGGGGGCCGTCAACAGGCTGGTTGACAAGGGCGCAGCACTGGATGAGGCCGTCGCCTTGGCCGCGCGACTCGCTGCCGGGCCGGCGCGAGCTGGCGCACGCATCAAGGCCCTGTGCCTGAACGCTTTCAGTGCTGATCTGGATGCTCAAATGGAGCTTGAAGCGCAGATGATGGTCGAGTCGCAAGGCGACGATGAGGCAGCCGAAGGCATTGGCGCCTTCTTTGCCAAGCGGCTACCAAATTTTGTTGCACTGCGTGGCAAGCCGAATTCGCAATGATGCTGATAGCCGCCACTCTTTGCGCTACCGCGCACGGAATTCTTGAGTCTTTGGAACATTGATGTCAAACACAAATTCTTCGTTGCCGCTGACCGGTGTGCGTGTTCTCGATCTTTCCCGCATCCTGGCGGGTCCGTGGTGCGCCATGGTGCTGGGAGATCTCGGTGCCGAAGTGATCAAAGTCGAGCACCCTGAGCGAGGCGACGACACGCGCGATTGGGGTTTGCGGATCGGTTCGACGGAGACCGCCTACTTCAACAGCGTCAACCGCAACAAGCAATCAATCACCCTTGACTTGCAAACCCCCGAAGGCCAGGAGATCGCGCGCGACCTTGCACGGAAAAGCGATGTCGTGATCCAGAATTTCAAATTTGGTGGAGTAGAGAAAATGGGGCTCGGCTACGAGCAGTTGAGTGAGCAGCATCCGGAATTGATCTACTGTTCGATCACGGGTTACGACCGCACCGGGCCGGAGGCCGCGCGCCCCGGCTATGATCTCGTGATTCAGGGCGAGGCCGGCCTGATGGCACTCAACGGCGAGGCTAATCAGCCGCCGTTGAAGTTCGGCGTTGCCGTGGTTGATATGCTCACCGGCATGTATGCTGCCCAGGCAATTCTGGCAGCGCTGTTTGAGCGCGAAAAGACAGGCAAAGGGCGGCACATCGGCATGGCGTTGTTTGATTGCGGACTGATGATCACGGCCTACTATGGACTGGAAGCGCTGCTTAAGGGTGAAGATCCGCCGCGCTACGGAAATTCGCATCCGTCCATCATGCCTTATGGCGTTTACGACGCGCAAGACGGACCTTTGGTCGTCGCGTGCGGCAACAATAGCCAGTTCGCGCGTTTTTGCACTGATGTGATTGAGCGCCCCGATCTGGCAGCTGATGAACGTTTCAAGACCAACCTCAATCGCTCCGCCAACCGGGAGATACTGGTGCCCGAGATCAGGCGCGAACTTTTGAGTAGGAAGCGCAAGGACTTGCTTGATCGACTGACCCGGGCCGGAATTCCCTGTGGTGAGGTGGCCGGCCTGCACGAGGCGCTCACCTCGAAACGAGCGATCGATGCGGGGCTTGTGACAACCATGCCTCACCCCGAGGCAGGCAGTGTGCATGTACTGGCATCGCCCTACCGCTTCGATGGTGTGCGCTTGCCCGTACGGAGCGCACCACCCCAATTGGGCGAGGATACGAAGCAGGTTCTCCAGACGCTGCTTGGGATGTCTGACGAGAAAGTATCCCAGTTAGAGGCAAGCGGCGTCGTTTGACGTCTCCGGCGGATGCCATATCAGCCCCTTGAAAGGAGGACATGATGTTCAATAGATAGACAGGCAAGAAAGAGTGCCGGCATGTTGGCTGTGGCGCCCGCCGTGTGTGCAACTGGGTCCTTAAAAGGACGCGAGTGAAATAATTAAACTAACTAGTGAGACGGAAACAATGAAGAACACTTATAAACGCATAGGACTGGCAGCATTGGTGGCATGTGGACTAGGACTGTCCGCTGCCCAAGCTGATGAGCTGCTGGTTGGTGTCGAACTGCCGCTGACTGGCACCCTGGCCCGCGTCGGAGCGGGGATGCAGGAAGGAATCATGGTTGCTGCCGATGTCTTTAACAAGACCAACAGCAAGCACAAGATCAAGATTATTACGGTCGACAATGAGTCGGCACCGGCCAAGGCTATTGCCGCTGTTGAAAAACTCGCCAGCCAGGGCGTCGTGGCCATCAACGGCGGTTACGGCTCGAACAATATCGCACCAGCATCGGATGCAGCCAGCAAGCTTGGCCTGGTCTATGTCACATCTGGCGGCGTCGATGACAGTCTTGTGAACAGTGGCCGCAAGAATTTCTTTCGCATCAACAATTCCGCTGGGTATCAGAAGGCCATGGTTGGGCTGCTGAGCGATTTGAATGTCAAGTCGGTATCCATTTTGTATTCGACCAAAGAGGCGACAGCTGGTCTTGCCAATGATCTTCAAAAAAGTCTGACGGCCAAAGGCGTTACCGTAGTAGCCCACGCGTTCGACCCCGCGATTACTGATTTCAAGCCGATCATCAACAAGGTGAAATTGCAGGACAAATCCGAAGCCATCGCGATGATTGGTTACGAAAACGACTACGTTGGCATTCTTCGTGCTGCGCGGGTGCTGAAACCTAACGTCAAGGCGATGATCGGAGTCTGGTCTTTGGCAACGCCCAAAATGGCCGCAGACTTTCCTGACTTGATGCCCCATGTTTATGGCACTGCTGTACTGCCGTTTCCTGCAGAGTTCAAGACGGCTGAGGGTAAATCCTTCAACGATACATATCAGAGGCTGTACAAGAAGGAGCCTGACTACCTGGGTCAGTTCGGCTATGTTCAATCGATGTTGTTGTTTGATGCAATCGCACGCGCTGCGGACAAAGGCACGCTGAAGAAAGATGGCGTAGCTGAAGAGATGCGTAAGACAGATAGAGAAACTTTGATAGGCCGTGTTCAGTTCAGTAGCAATGGCGACAACCTGAATTTCAGCCATCGCATGGGTCAACATCAAGGCAACAAGATCGTCATCGTCTGGCCCAAAGCAGACGCAACCGGCAAGGCCAATTTCCCAGGAGTTCCCTGGTAAATCAATTGCCAGGTGCGGAAGAGCGAGCGCACGCTTCAGGGGTGGCTTTTCCGCACTGCAGAATAATTTCAACGAGGTGATGAAATGACAGAATTGGTACTGCAAGCGCTTTACTCAGGGTTGCTACAGGGCGGCTCGTACGCTTTGATAGCACTCGGTCTAGCGCTGGTTTTCGGTGCAATGAAAGTGATCAACCTGGCACACGGAGAACTGGTTCTGTTGTCGGCTTACGTTGCCTACTCCGTGGAGTCGGGGCTGGGCTGGAATCCGATTTTTGCAATACCCATCGCTCTGGTCGTGGTCTGCCTGGCATCGGTGATGGTCTACTTCGTGGTTGGTCGCATCAAAAAAGACAGGGAGATCAATTCACTGATTCTCACTTTTGGCATTGGCGTGATTTTGACCAACGTAATTTTGTTGATCTGGAAGGCGGATGTACGTTCAACCGGCTCCACCTGGATGCAAGAGGCAATGGTCGTTGGCCCTTTTTATAGCATGCGAAGCGAGGTGCTGTTCTTCGTCGTTAGCTTGGTCATGATGGGCGGGCTTTGGTGGTGGCTTTCCCGCAGCTGGTACGGGCGTGCCGTGCGCGCTGTGTCGAGCAATCGTGATGCCGCCAAACTGATGGGCATAGATCCCGGATACACAGAGTTGGTGTCATTCATCGTGGCAGGCATTCTTGCTGCCGTTGCAGGCGTTGCGCTATTCAGTTACGGAGTAGTTAGCCCTGCCTATGGCAGTGTACTTACAGTTAAGGCATTCATCATCACCGTACTGGCTGGCATCGGTTCAATACCCGGTGTTCTGATTGGAGCAGTGCTACTTGGCGTCGCTGAAGCGTTGACTGTCACGCTGGCGAGTTCGGCGTTGCAGGAACTGGTTGGTATGGGATTGTTTCTTCTTGTTCTGTTCGTCATGCCGAGCGGACTTTTCGGTGCGAAAGGACGGCGAGGATGAAACTCAACAAAACGATTATCGCCATGCTTTTGGCCGTGTATATCGCGGTGCCACTGGCATTCGGTAGTGACAATTATGTGATGAGTCTGGTGGTTGCTTCCATGGTGATTGGCGGTATTGCGCTATCGTGGGCATTGCTGGGTAACCTGGGCGGAATGGTCAGTTTCGGGCACGCCGCGTTTTTCGGCGTCGGTGCTTATGCCTCCGCTATTTTGAGCATGAAGTTTGGCGTTCCCGTATTGGTTTCGATACTGCTTGGTGGTGTTGGCGCCGTTGTTGCGTCGCTGGCCATGCTTCCGGTGTTGCGTTTAAGGGGTCCCTATTTTGCGTTGGCAATTCTGGCCTATGCGCATATCTTCCGCATTCTCGCAACCCAGTGGACTTCGGTGACCGGTGGCTCTGGGGGCTTATCAAACATTCCACGGTTGCCCGAAATATTAGGGTACGACCTCAGCAGCAAGACCGGTGGTTATTTGCTTATCCTGACCATCGTTCTGGTATTCGCTGCGGTCTATCAATATATTCGCGGTAGCCATTACGGCCTGGCATTGCGTGCGATGCACGAAAGCGAGGATGCAACCCGCGTCGTGGGTGTCAATAGCACGCTGCTCAAGGGGCTTATGCTACTGGTGTCCGCATTCATGTGCGGAGTGGTCGGCGCCTTTAACGCCCATTACATCAACTTTCTTGAGCCGGATTACGCCTTTAGCGGCTTATGGGTGACGATACCAATCGTCGCTGCAATATTTGGTGGTTATCGCACCATTACCGGACCGATTGTCGGCGCGGTGGTCGTCTATCTGGTCGATCAATTAATTTTCAAGAACATCATTCCATCGGGCCACCAATTGGTACTGGGCGTACTTCTGGTAGCGATGATCGTCTTTAGCCCTGACGGCTTGCTCTCGCTGCTGCGCAAGTTGACGAGGAGAGGTCATGTTGCAGCTTAAAAATATATCGGTCCGTTTCGGGGGCCTTACTGCCGTAAACAACGTGACGCTCGCTGTTGGGACGCAGGACGTGGTGGGCCTGGTAGGTCCCAATGGCGCGGGCAAGACAACATTATTCAATGCCATTTCCGGTTTGGTTCGTCCGACCAGCGGCCAGATCACATTTGACGGGGCAGATGTAATGCGTGCGCCGATGTACAAACGAGCAAGGATGGGTATCGGGCGTACATTCCAGGTACCGCAACCCATGCATGAACTCACGGTGAGACAAAATTTGGCGGTGGCGCAGCGATTCGGCACAGGCAGCGTTGATCAGAACAAGATCGACGAGATTCTTGAGTTCACCAGTCTTGCCGGGAAGGCCACGCGCAATGCCGCCACCGAGCTGGCGCTGACTGAATTGAAAGCACTGGAGGTGGCCAAGGCATTGGCCACCAATCCCAAACTGTTATTACTTGACGAAGTGTTCGCGGGTCTGGAGACGACGGGCAAGCGTCACTTCATGAGCATGCTCAAGAGTCTGCACGAGAAATTTTCTGTCGGCATCATCATCATTGAGCACGATATTGAGACCATCAGCAACTTGTGCCAACGGGTGGCTGTACTGAACTTTGGTGAGCTAATTGCCGAGGGCACGCCTGAAGAAGTTTTCCGTGATCCGGCTGTCATTAAAAGCTATACGGGAGGTGGGCATGCTTGAAATCTCTAATGTTCGCGCTGGTTATGGCGCAATCAATGTGCTGTGGGACGTGTCACTGACTGTTGCTCGCGGTCAACTGACCACCATCATCGGTCCCAACGGCGCCGGAAAAACAACATTGCTGCGGGCCATCATGGGACTTCTCCCTGTGTCGCAGGGTGAGGTGAAACTGAACGGGAAAACCTTGAATGGCACGCCAACATGGAAGATGGCAGACGTGTCCCTGGCAATGATTCCTGAAGGCCGAATGACTTTCCGTGACATGAGCGTCGAAGAAAATTTGATCATGGGCGCTTTTCCGAAGCAGCATCGTGCAAGCGTTAAGGATAATCTTGAAAAGTCCTATCAGATGTTTCCCCGTTTGAGTGAGCGACGCAAACAACTGGCCGGTTCTCTGTCTGGCGGCGAAGCCCAAATGCTGGCGATGGCGCGTGGGCTCATGGCTGATCCCCAGTTGCTTATCATCGATGAGCCTTCACTCGGTCTGGCACCGGTGCTGGTGAATGAATTGTTCGAGATTCTTGCGCGGCTAAAGGAGGGTGGTCGAACCATTGTCCTCGTCGAACAAAATACGCATAGAGCCGTCGCTGTGGCGGATCATGTTTACCTGATGCAGAGCGGGAAAGTAGTTCTGTCCCAGCCCGCATCAGACGTGAGTCTTGACCACTTGCATGATCTGTATTTCGCACGGTGACCGTTAGTCGACTCGTTGCCGGCATCCTTGCTTGTCATTGGCCTGAGAAAACGCTCCCCTGTGGGTAAACCCATCATGGGAAGCGTTGCTCAAGAGCTTCTTCTTTCCGTTTTATGTCCGGTTTTGGCCGTCAAATTTTCCGGCTGAACCGATCCGCCAACCAGGAAAGCCGTCAGG
>DATCIC010000002.1:0-4269 GCA_036508025.1 Rhodoferax sp.
GCAAGCCGTATTACAGAACCCCTGGGTGCTCGGCAGCTTCGGTCTGGTATTTGTCGTACTGGCCCTGGCCATGTTTGGTTTTTATGAACTGCAACTGCCTGCGGTGCTGCGCAACCGCCTGAACCAGGCCAGCCAGGGCCAGCGCGGCGGCACCCTGACAGGCGCCGCCACGATGGGTGTGCTGTCGGCGCTGCTGGTCGGCCCCTGCATGACCGCGCCACTGGCCGGCGCCCTGCTTTACATCGGCAATACCGGCGATGTGCTGACCGGCGCCCTGGTCCTTTTCGCCATGGGGCTGGGCATGGGGGTGCCCCTGTTGCTGGTCGGGACCCTCGGGACCCGGCTGCTGCCGCGGCCCGGCGACTGGATGAACCGGGTCAAGGCCTTGTTCGGTTTTATCCTGCTGGGCACTGGCATCTTTTTCGTGGCGCGTGTCTTGCCTGCGGCACTGACGCTGGGTCTGTGGGGCGCCTGGTTGCTGGCGATTGCCCTCAGTTTGCTGGCACTGGTTCACAAGCTCGGTACCGACAGGGGGCGCTTATTCTCCCGCTTTCTGGCATTGCTGCTGGGCCTGTGGGGCGGATCCATGGTGATCGGTGCGGCCGGCGGCGCCCATGACCCCCTGCAGCCACTGAACATCGGGGCCAGCGCCAGCACGCTCGCGCCGGCCACCGTCAGGAATAATTTCATGTCCCGCTTCGGACCGGTCAAGACACCGCAAGCGCTGAATGGGCTGGTTGCCGCAGCGGGCCAACGCGGCCAGTGGACGCTGGTGGATTTCTACGCCGATTGGTGCGTGTCGTGCGGTGTGATCGAACGCGAGGTGTTTGCCGACCCGCGCGTGCAGCAAGCCTTGAGCGACATGCAACTGCTGCGCCCGGACGTCACCGCCAACAATGCCGATGACCAGGCCCTGATGCGCACCCACCAGATTCTCGCCCCGCCCACCATGCTGCTGATCGGCCCTGATGGCAAAGAGCGCCGTGCCGAGCGCATCATCGGCGAACTCAGTGTCGACGAATTTCTCGCCCGCCTGGCGCGCGCAAGAGAGGAAGGTTAAACATGCTGACATTGAATCTCGGCCCCCTGTCCTTGCCGATCACCCTTTTTCTAATGTTGGCGGCTCTGCTGGTGGCGTTCTGGCGGGCCTGGCGCCTCCCTGCTTTGCGCAGACCACTGAGCTTCGGTCTGGCCGCTGGGGCGCTCGCCTGGGGCGGGCTATTGGGTGCGATGCGCATGATGGAGAATACGACTGTGCCCCAAGTGTCTTTAACGACGCTTGCGGGCGAGCAGACGACTCTTGCTGCGTTGGCTCAGGGCAAGCCCATGGTTGTCAATTTGTGGGCTACTTGGTGCCCTCCATGCCGGCGTGAAATGCCGGTGCTCGCCGCCGCGCAAAAGCAGGAAACCGCAGTGCGCTTTGTCTTTGTCAACCAGGGCGAGGATGGAGCGACGGCCCAGCACTATCTCACCGCCGCCGGACTTGATCTCGCCAACGTGATGATCGACCCCGGCACCGCCCTTGGCCGCGAAGTCGGCTCTGGCGCATTGCCAACCACCCTTTTCTACGATGCCAACGGACGGCTGGTCGATACCCATCTGGGCGCACTATCGGCCGCCTCGCTGGCGAGCAAATTAAACCAGTTTCGTTCCCCCTCAAACCCTTCAAATAAGGAGTAAATCATCCATGCTTAAAAAATCGAAATCACTTGCTGTGTTTGTAGTTTTGTTTTCCTTGCTCGGCCTCACCCTGGCGGCGCAGGCGAAAGACTGGCCAGCACCGATCAAGGCGCTCGAAGCGCAGGGCGTTGAGGTGATCGGGACTTTTGCTGCGCCAGGCGGACTGACCGGCTATGCCGGCATGATGGAACAACAGCCGCTGGCCATCTACCTGACCGCCGACGGCAAGCAGGCCATCGTCGGCTCGATGATCGATGCCAAAGGGGTAAACCTGAGCCAGGAACCGTTGGACAAACTGGTTAGCAAACCCATGACCGTGAAGATCTGGAAGCAACTTGAGAACAGCACCTGGATTGCCGATGGCAGCAAGAATGCCCCGCGGATCATCTACACTTTTACCGACCCGAACTGCCCCTACTGCAACAAGTTCTGGAATGACGCCCGGCCCTGGGTCAGTGCCGGCAAAGTGCAGTTGCGCCACGTCATCGTGGCCATCCTCACGGACACCAGCGCGGGCAAGGCGGCTGCACTGCTCTCAGCCAAGGAGCCACAAGCCGCCCTGACCCAGCACGAACAACAGCATGCCAGTGGTGGCGTCAAGCCCTTGGGCCAGGTACCGGCAACAGTTCGCGCGCAGCTCGATGCCAACCAGAAGTTGATGCAGCAACTGGGCTCTTCGGCAACGCCCACGATCTTCTACAAGGATGCCAGCGGCAATCTGCAAAAGATGCAAGGTGCGCCATCGGCAGAGATGCTGGTCAACATGATGGGCCCGCGCTGAGGCTGCCTGGTGCCTCATAGCTTGGTGACTCTCCATGACAGAAGCCCTGCGCTGTTTTCGCGGGCAAATTTATAACCAAATTTTTTTTAGGAATCAAAATGAATGCATGCCGCCTTACCCGAACCGTGCTCGCCCCCACTGTATTGGCTTTCTTTTTTGCCTTGCCCGGCCTCGTCGCCCACGCCGAATCGGCGCCTGACATCCATATTGACGTGCCGGTATCCCTCAAGCAAGCCAAGGTCGTCTTCAACATGGATCACGCCGCCTTCAGCGGCGACACCCCGGTTGGTTTGGCCCACATGATGCTGATGACTGACCGGTTCAAACAAACTGGCACACAGTGGAACATGGCCGCCATTTTCCATGGTGACGCGGGCTACATGCTATTGAATGACGATGCCTACAATGTCGTTCGCAAAACGAAGACCGGCAACCCTTACAAGGGGACAATCGAGAACCTCGTCAAAGTTGGGGTGCAGATTGAGGAATGCGCGTTCACCATGAAGGCCAACAAATGGACCAATGGCAACCTCCTTCCCGGTGTCAAGGTTGATACTGGCGCTGACGGCAGGATCATCGAGTTGGTCCAACAAGGCTACGTCATGTTGCAGCCATAAGACTGCGCCGTATCGGCCGACCCAAAAAAGTGGCTTCAAAAGCAACCTTCTTCATGACGAAGAAGTTAAAAAGTTTTTTTTAAATGATTTATTCAATGACCCTCTCCCGATCACTTCTATCCCTACTTGGCGCGTGCCTGTTTCTCGGTCACAACGTGCAGGCCGCTGACCCGGCACCGGCACCGGCCCAAGTCAATAGCGCAGCGCAAGCCCCCAGGCCTCCCGAGAACGAAGCCGCATTGATTGAGCGCGGCAAGTATGTGGCGCACTTGGGCGATTGCGTGGCCTGCCACACTGCAAACAAGGGGCCAGCGATGGCGGGCGGCCTTGAACTCAAAACGCCGATGGGCACAATTTATTCGACCAATATCACACCGGACGCCACCAGCGGCATCGGCAGGTATTCGTTTGCGCAATTTGATCGCGTCATGCGCAAGGGCGTGGCCGAGGACGGGCACAACTTGTACCCGGCCATGCCTTACCCCTCCTACGCCAAGATGAGCGAAGACGACATGCGCGCCTTGTACGCTTTTCTGATGAAAGGGTTGGCGCCGGTCAGTCAGGCCAACAAGCCGGCGGAGATGAGCTGGCCGTTCAGCATACGTTGGGGCTTGTCGTTCTGGAACTGGGCGTTTCTGAATGATGCGCCCTTCAAGCCTGATGCGGGCAAGGATGAGGTCTGGAATCGGGGCGCCTATCTGGTGCAAGGCTTGGGACATTGCGGCTCCTGCCATACGCCGCGCGGTATTGCTTTCCAGGAGAAGGCCATGGGTGATGCCGGTTCCGATGGCAAGTACTATCTCGCGGGCGAAACGGTTGAATCGTGGCGCGCCCTCAGCCTGCGCAATTTGTGGACCGTGCAGGACACTGCCCTGCTGCTGAAAACGGGACAGAATAGCTTTGCCACGGTGTCCGGCAATATGGCGCAGGTGATTCATAACAGCACCCAGCACTTCACAGATGCCGATTTGACGGCCATTGCCACCTATCTGAAAGCGCTGCCGCCGGGCGAACATGATCTGCCCATGCCCGCGGCGCCGGTGCGCGCTGCAGCAGCGACGCTCCCCGCCAATCTGTTCACGACACGCGGCGGATTGGGTTATGTGCAATTCTGTGTGGATTGCCATCGCCAGGATAGCGCAGGGGTAAGGGGAATATTCCCACCGCTGACACAGAACCCTGCTATCACGG
>DATCIC010000003.1:0-2393 GCA_036508025.1 Rhodoferax sp.
ACGCCAGCCTTGATTCAATCGATTTGCAATTGCTGGCGCAGCTGCAAATCGACGCCTCGCTCACCAATCAGGACCTGGCGGCGCGGGTGCATGTGTCGCCGCCGACCTGTTTACGCCGGGTCAAACGACTGCGCGACGCGGGCCTGATCGAGCGGGTGATCGCGATACTGAGCGTTGACAAGCTGGCCGACGTGGCCGGCTTTGGCTTGTGTGCGCTCGCAGAGATCACACTCGACCATCAAGACAACCAGGCGCTCGAAGCATTCGAGAAGCGCGTGGCCCTGGAAGACGCGGTGCAGCAGTGTTACCGCGTGTCGCCGGGGCCGGATTTTTGTCTGGTGGTGCAGGTCGCGCAGATGCCGGACTATCTGGCGCTGGCGCAGCGCCTGTTCACGGCGGACGCCAATGTGCGCAACGTGAAAACATTTTTCAGTGTCAAGCGCAGCAAATTTGGAGCTCGGGTGGCGCTGCCCTTGTGACCGGCCTGCGGCTTGAATCATCTTCGGCGCCGTCGCACTTATTTGCTCGGCCGCTTCCAGTTGGCGATGCTGACCTGTTTTGCCCGCGCCACGGTAAGTGCCCCCGGCGGCGTGTCTTTGGTCAGGGTGGAGCCACCGCCCACGGTGCCGCCCGCGCCGACTGTGATCGGGGCAATCAGCACGCAGTTGCTGCCAATGTGCACATCGGCTTCAAGAACGGTGCGGTGTTTGAAGGCGCCGTCGTAATTGGCGGTGATTGAGCCCGCACCATAGTTGACGCGCTCGCCGACCGTGGCGTCGCCCAGATAAGCCAGATGGTTGGCCTTGGCGCCGCGCGCCAGCGTTGAATTCTTGACCTCGACAAAGTTGCCAATATGCACGGCTTCGCCCAGCTTGGCACCGGGTCTGAGCCTGGCAAATGGTCCAATCAAGGCCCCGGCGCCGACTTCCACCGCGTCCTTGCTGCCGGGTTGGCCGCCTTCAATGTGGGTGAATGGATGAATCACGGCCCCGGCGGCGATTTCTGCATTCCTGATCACACAATTTGCGCCAATTTTCACGCCTTCGCCCAATCTCACCACGCCTTCAAAGACGCAGTTGACATCAATCGACACGTCCTGCTCGCAGATCAGTTGGCCGCGCACGTCAAGCCGTGCCGGATCCGCCAGACGCACGCCTTGCTCCATCAACAGTGTGGCGCCTTGTTTTTGGTAAGCGCGCTCCAGTTCAGCCAGTTGCACCGGGCTGTTGACGCCCGCGACCTGGGTCGCGTCGGTAATTTTGTGCGCCACGACAGGTATACCATCGGCCACGGCGAATTTCACGATGTCAGTCAGGTAATACTCGCCTTGGGCGTTCTGCTTGTCCAGTCGCGCCAGCCACGCCTTGAGCTGCCGGGCGGGCAGCGCCATGATGCCGCTGTAGACCTCGGTGATCTCACGCTGCACAGGCGTCGCGTCTTTCTGCTCGACGATGGCCTGCACCGCATCACCCTGGCGCACGATGCGCCCGTAACCCGTGGGGTCGGCAAAATCAATGGTCAACAGCGCCAGCTTGTCAGTGCCAGCGGCGGCGATCAGGTGCTGCAGGGTAGCCGCCTGTATCAAGGGCACGTCGCCCGACAGCACCACCACCATGCCATCGTCGCGCAACAGTGGCACCGCTTGCTGCACCGCGTGGCCGGTGCCCAGCTGCGGCTCCTGGCGTACAAAATTTATATCAAATTGGCGTCTAGCCCCCGTGCTACCTGAGACAGCCGCTTCTACTTCCATAGCGCCATGACCGCTGATGACCACCACCTGACGGGCTGACAATTGCGCCGCCGTATCCACCACATGCTGCAACAAAGCGCGCCCGGCCAAAAGGTGCAACACTTTGGGTAGTTTGCTTTTCATGCGCGTGCCTTTGCCGGCGGCCATGATGACCACGTCCACGGCAGCCGCCACTGGTTTGATTTTTGAAATATCACTCATGCCTGTTTCCATTCTTTCTCCCACCCGACCGAATCAATTTTTTCACATTATCGGCGGGCTGCCGACGGTGCTTGCGCAGGGACTGCGGGCTTTGCTCTTGGCGTTGGTGCCGGCCCTGTTGTTATCGGGTTGCAGCGCGGTCAGACTGGGCTACAACAGCGCGCCCGAGTTGAGCTACTGGTGGCTTGATAGTTTCCTGGACTTCAACGACCCCCAGTCAGTCCAGGTGCGCGCCGATCTGGCAGCACTACAGGCCTGGCATCGCCAGAGCGAGCTGCCACGTTACGTCAATCTATTGGAGAAATTGCAGCGGCTGGCACCTGCCACGGTCACGCCCGGCCAGCTGTGCGAGGTCTACGGCGAACTCAAACCCCGGCTGCAGGCGCTCCTTGATCAGGCCGAACCGAGCATCGCCGCGCTGGCGCCGACATTGACGCCAGAG
>DATCIC010000004.1:0-3376 GCA_036508025.1 Rhodoferax sp.
TGGCGCATTTGCCTATCGGTTTAATCGCAGGTTCGATCTCAGGACACTGCCCCAACGCCTGCTGGTGGCAGCAGCGCAGTGTGGACCGCACTCGCAAGGCTCGATTCGTGTTGTGGCTGAAGTTCATTGCTAATCAGGAAAAGCGTTGACTCTCACCCGGCCACCAGCGTGCTGAGCGGCAATTGGTCAATCTCGGCCAGCAGCCGGGCCAGGCTGAGCCCCGCTGCGGCCACCAGCGCACGCCCCTTTTCTGCGCTGGCGGCAGCCGCGTTGCCAACCGCACCGGCCGGGTTGTAGTCCTGCATTTGCCAACCGAGCTTGGCGCTTTTTCCATTGCCCAGGATGGCAAATTGTTGCGCCCGGTCTTGGGCGGTGGAATGAAAGTTTTGCGCCTGCGCCATGTTCACGCGCGCGGGGTCCAGCGCCAGCATCATGGAGGTCTCCATGTCGCCAGCATGAATGCCAAAGCGATGCTCGTCGGCACTGAACAAGGCGTTGACATCCTGCCCCTGCGCATCGACCAATGGCAGGTTGAACCAGCTGGCGCTGTAGACCAGCATATCAAGCCGCGCGCGCAGATCGCGTGCCACCAGATCCATCACGCTGACATTGCCGCCATGACTGTTGAAGAGCAGCAGCTTCTTGATGCCGGCGGCGGCGACCGACTCGCCAATGTCGGCCCACAGCCGCAGGATGGTTTCATTCTTGAGTGTCAGCGTACCGGGAAAGCGCGCGTGTTCCGGGCTCAAGCCGACCGCTTGCGTCGGCAAGAACAGCACCTTCAAATCAGCAGCCAGATGCGGCAAGGCCGCCGACACGATGCCGTCCACCAGCACCGTGTCCACACTCAGGGGCAAATGCGGACCATGCTGCTCGGTGGCGGCCACCGGCAACACCGCGATGGTGGTCTCGGCTTGCCCGTTGGCGATCAGCTGGGCAAAGTCGCGTGTGGACAGGTCCGCCCAGTAGCGTGAACGCAGGGTCATGGCAGCCATGGTGGATGGGTAGCAGCTACGCCTCAAGCCTTTTTCATGAACTCAGCCTTGAGCATGAAGGCGCCCTGGTCGGTTTTGCAATCCACCTCGTGGTCGCCAGCGCCATCGGGCAGACGGATGCCTTTGATTTTGGTGCCTTTTTTCAGCACGATGGACGAGCCCTTGACCTTCAGGTCTTTGATCAGGATGACGGTGTCGCCGTCGGCCAGCGGGTTGCCGTTGGCATCCTTGATGACACCCCCAGCGTCGTCGCCGGATTCAACCGCTGCCGTCATCGGCCATTCATGGCCGCAGTCGGGGCAGACGTAGCTGCTGCCATCGGGGTAAGTGTTTTCAAGGGTGCACTGGGGGCACGCGGGCAGATTGGATGGATTGGACATGATGGGGTCGTTTGAATAAGGGAGCGGGGCGCCACCAGCGACGGCCAAGACTGCCAACGAGTGCGCGAAGCAAGGCCGCAAGTATATAAAAACTCGGGCCGCCACCCCAAAATAGCGGATTTTTGACGCTGTTGCCCGTGGCTCAACGGCCCTGCAATGCGATAATTTCATTTGATCGACTCCCGAAATACACGCCTTGAAACCCTGCCCCAGTTGCTAGCTTTCAACCCGCCTTGACTGCATCGGGGTTGGAAGCGAAAACCCGCAAGCCTTGCCAGATGCAAACAATTACCCGGGAGTGAGCCATGCTCAACATCTTTACGCTGGCCAATGGCCGACTGTTCCAGGAAGAGATTGATTCGCTGGAAGAACTGTCAAAATTTCAGCCGATCTGGGTTGACCTGGAGTCTCCCACGCTGGAGGAAAAGCGCTGGATCAAGCAGCACTACGGCTTGTCAATTCCCGAAGACGCGATGGACGAGGACATCGAGGAATCGGCCCGCTTTTACCGCGAAGACAACGGGGACCTGCACATTCGCAGTGACTTTTTGGTGGCCGACGACGATGAGCCCCACACCGTGCGAGTCGCCTTCATCCTCAACCTGGTCAATGAGGAGCTTAAGAGCATGGGCGTTCTGTTTTCGATCCACGACGAAGACGTGCCGGTGTTTCGGCTCTTACGCATGCGCGCGCGCCGCGCGCCGGGTCTGATTGAGGACGCAAAGGAAGTGCTGCTCAAGCTGTTTGATGCCGACGCCGAATACTCGGCCGACACGCTGGAAGGCATTTACGACGAACTCGAAAAAGTCAGTAGCAAAGTGCTCTCCGGCGATGTCACCGATGCCATGGCCGGCGAGGTGCTGGGGGCCATTGCCCGCCATGAAGACATGAGTGGACGCATCCGCCGCAATGCCATGGACACGCGCCGTGCCGTCAGCTTCATGATGCGCAGCAAGATGCTCAACAGCGAGCAGTTTGAAGAAGCACGGCAAATTCTGCGCGATATCGATTCGCTCGATTCACACACCGCCTTCCTGTTCGACAAAATCAACTTTTTGATGGATGCCACGGTCGGTTTCATCAACATCAACCAGAACAAGATCATCAAGATATTCTCGGTCGCCAGTGTGGCGCTGCTGCCGCCGACACTGATTGCCAGCATCTACGGCATGAACTTCAAGTTCCTGCCGGAACTAGACTGGGAGCTGGGCTACCCGTTTGCGGTGGTGCTGATGGTGGCCAGTGCGCTGGTGCCGATGTGGTATTTCAGAAAGCGCGGCTGGTTGAAGTAACTACAAGTCCTAGCCCCCGTCCAGCCTGCGAAGACAGCTATTTTTTTAATAGTAACGGCATCAAATGCTGCACAATGGCCAGCGCGTAAGGGCTTGCCACGTCTTGCACAAACCGGGAGAAATCAAGATGCGCCTGGTCATCGGCTCGGTCCGAAATGGTGCGCACCGCCGCAAACGGCACCCCATAGTCAAAACAAACCTGCGCCACAGCCGCACCCTCCATCTCCACCGCCAGCGCGGCAAACCCCGCAGCCTGCAGGTTATCCTGCAACACCTGCGCTTCGCCAGCCTGGGAAACAAAGCGGTCACCACTGGCAATCAGACCCGTATGCACGGTCAGCTGTCTTGATGAATTTTGCCTTCTATTTTGATAAAACTGGCCGCTAGCCCCCGTCAAACCTACGCTAGTAGCTTCTAAAAGCATAGCAGTCAATTGGGCATCACAAGCAAACCTGGGCTGCTTGTAAAGCGGAATGTGGTAGCGCGGGACGATCGGTGAGGCATCCATGTCGTGCTGGATAAAGTCAGTGGCCACCACCACATCGCCCACTTCAATACCGGGGCCGACGCCGCCAGCGACGCCGGTGAAGACAATGCGGCTGACGCCGAAAGCTTCAATCAGGGTCGTCGCCGTGGTGGCGGCTGCTACCTTGCCAATGCGGGACAAGCCCAGCACCACCGGGCAGCCCAGCAACTCGCCACGCCAGAA
>DATCIC010000005.1:0-2237 GCA_036508025.1 Rhodoferax sp.
CCGTGCAACCTTTGAGGCTTGACGGTGAAGCGCTGAATCTGGCGCGTGTGCTGGTCAATGGCCAAGGCGCCTCGTTCAAGCTCGACGGCGGCAAGCTGGTGCTGGAAAACCTGCCGCTGGAAGGCGCGTTTGAACTCGAAATTTTCACCACCTGCGAACCGTTGAAAAACACCAGCCTGACCGGCCTGTACGTCAGCAACGACTCGTTCTTCACCCAGTGCGAAGCCGAGGGTTTCCGGCGCATCACCTATTTCCTGGACCGCCCGGATGTGATGGCCAATTACACCGTGACGCTGCGCGCCGACAAGCAGAAATACCCGGTGCTGCTGTCCAATGGCAACCTGATGGATTCCGGCGCTTTGGAAGGCACGGGCAATGAAGGCCGCCACTTTGCGACCTGGGTCGATCCGCACAAAAAACCGTGCTACCTGTTTGCGCTGGTGGCAGGCCAACTGGTATGCCGCGAGCAACGCATCACCTCGCGCGCTGGCAAAGAGCATTTGCTGCAAGTCTATGTGCGCCCCGGCGACATGGACAAGACCGAGCACGCCATGAACTCGCTGATGGCGTCGGTCGTCTGGGACGAAGCCCGCTTTGGCTTGGCGCTGGACCTGGAACGCTTCATGATTGTGGCCACCAGCGACTTCAACATGGGCGCCATGGAAAACAAGGGTCTCAATGTTTTCAACACCAAATACGTGCTGGCGAACCAGGCCACCGCCACCGATGCCGATTTTTCGAACATCGAGAGCGTGGTCGGCCACGAATACTTTCACAACTGGACCGGCAACCGCATCACCTGCCGCGACTGGTTCCAGCTCAGTTTGAAAGAAGGCCTGACGGTGTTCCGCGACCAGGAGTTCAGCATGGACCTGTGCGCTGACGCCTCAAGCCGCGCCGTCAAGCGCATCGAGGACGTGCGCGTGCTGCGCACCGCCCAGTTCCCCGAAGACGCGGGCCCGATGGCGCACCCGGTGCGGCCCGACAGCTACGTCGAGATCAGCAACTTCTACACCGTCACCATCTATGAAAAAGGTGCTGAAGTGGTGCGCATGATGCAAACGCTCGCTACCGCAGGGGCCTCCGATTCCGGTCGGGCCGGTTTTGCCAAAGGCATCACCCTGTACTTTGCGCGCCATGACGGTAGCGCGGTCACCTGCGACGATTTTGCCCAAGCCATCGCCGACGCCAACCCCGACTCCGCCCTGTCCAAGCTGTTGCCGCAATTCAAGCGCTGGTACAGCCAGGCCGGCACGCCGCACCTAGAGGCCAAGGGCCACTATGACGCGGCGGCGCAAACCTACACGCTCAATTTGAGTCAAAGCTGCGCCGCCACGCCCGGGCAAGAGGCCAAGGAACCGTTTGTGATTCCGGTCAGCCTGGGTCTGGTGGGCAGCAGCGGCGCCGACCTGCCGCTGCAGTTGCAAGACGGCAGCACGGCAAACCGTGGCAGCCACCTGTTGGTCATGACGCAGGCAGATGAGTCCATCACCTTCATCAACGTGCCCGAGGAACCGGTGCCCTCCATCCTGCGCGGCTTTAGCGCGCCCGTGCTGCTGGACTTCGACTACAGCGACGCCCAGTTGTTGACCCTGCTGGCCCACGACACGGATCCCTTCAACCGCTGGGAAGCCGGGCAACGTCTGGCACTGCGAAGCGCTATTCAATTAATAGCTAGTGATGCCCTATTGACGGGGGCTACACCCCTAAATGATGCATATATTGAAGCCATGCGTTCGGTGCTGCGCCACCCCGCGCTGGATGCGGCCTTCAAGGAACTGGTGCTCACCCTGCCCTCCGAGACCTATATCGCCGAGCAGCTTGAGGTGGTGGACCCGCAGCGCATCCATGCGGTGCGCGAAGCCATGCGCGCGCAGCTGGCCAGCGCGCTGGCGGCGGATTGGCAGTGGGCGTTTGAAGCCCACGCCCATAACGGTGCCTACCGCCCCGACACCGTGTCCTCAGGGCGCCGTGCCCTGACTGGGCTGGCGCTGACGCAATTGTGTCTGGCGGCCCGGGACAGCGGTGACAACGTCTGGCCGGGCAAGGCCTACCAGCGCTTCAAGGACGCCGACAACATGACCGACCGCTTCAATGCCTTGAACGCACTGGTCAACAGTGGCCATGAACTCGCCACGCCGGCGCTGGCTCAATTTCATACCCTGTTCAAAAACGAAGAACTGGTGCTGGACAAATGGTTTGCCCTGCAGGCCGGCGCTTGCGACCGGGGCGGCCAG
>DATCIC010000006.1:0-2159 GCA_036508025.1 Rhodoferax sp.
GGCACGCCCGTGGCGTCTTATCCTCACGTCTTCGCTGTTTGCCGGACTGTTGCCGCAACTGTTGTCCAAGGCCGTGGCCCAGTTACCAACGCAGTCCTGGATGGAAGCGATGACAGAATTGCTGAGACAGCCGCGCCAGCCACAGGAATAAGCCCAAGCGGCCGGCCTGTCGCCAACCCGAGCTGATGCCCCGACGCGCTGATGGGCGCGGCATTATGCCGCGCCAGGAACGACAGTTATATGCGGCCCATCAACAGCAGCACAATGATGATGATCACCACCAGTCCCAGTCCACCACTGGGTCCGTAGCCCCAGTTCCGGCTGTGAGGCCAAGTCGGAATGGCGCCTATCAGCATCAAGATCAGAACAATCAGCAGTATGGTTCCCAAGCTCATGAGCTTCTCCTTGAAGTTGTGGGTTGGTGAATTTAGTTTGCAGGCGCTGAAGCCGGGGGCGTCACGATGATTGTGGTGCCGTTAGCGGCCTTGCCAGTAGAACCGGTAGCACCAGTGTCACCGGTTGCGCCAGTGTTGCCTGTGCTGCCGGTGTTACCAACGCTGCCGGTTTCACCCTGCGGACCTGCGGGGCCGGGCACGGCTACGGGCGTTGCGGGGACCGTGACCACGGCGGGTCGGTCACAGGCGGCCAAACCTAGTGTGGCAAGTAGGGCTGAAATGAACATCAAGCGTTTCATGAAAAATCCTTTGAAAATTTAAGAAATGTAGCGGCCGACTTGAAGAAGCCGTTCGCAACCAGACCGGCACGACCTGGCTGTCGCGCTCAGCAGGGTTTCAGCTTAGGCATTTAACCCGCGCGGTTCTGTGCGTTGGCGAACACACAAGCCATATTTTTTAGCCCGTCGCGTCTGCCTGTGTGCGTCATCGCACAGACGCCCGAGCAGCTAGCGGCAATACTGCCCATGCGATGCACGGCGCTCAAGCGATGGTGCAAAACAGCAGCGTGAGCGCCTGACACAAGTCGGGCCATTACATCAATCAGTTTTCGGACACATACAGAGGAAAGCAAATGAAAAAATATGAAAGCTATGCCAGAGTCTTGCCGTGGTTCATGGCATTATTTCTGAGCGTTTTGGTCGCTGCCTGCGGCGGCGGACGGGATCCGATTCTGGGGGTAGGCGGTATTGGTGCATTTGTGCCCCCGACGGTCACCGCTGTTACCCCTGGCATCAACGCTGTTGCTGTATCGATCAACAACCCGGTCATTACCGCCACCTTCAGCGAGCCGGTAGCCCCGATCACTGGCGGCGCAAGTTTTACCGTGACCTGTGCGGCGCCTTGCGTTAGCCCGACCGGAACGGTGTCGCTTGACGCCACTGGGAAGATTGCCGCGTTCACGCTGACGCCTGCCACCAGCCTGGTGGCCCTGACCACCTATACGGCGACGGTGACAGGTGCCACGAGCGTCGCAACCGGCCTCGCCTTGGCGACGCCTAAGGTCTGGCAATTCACGACCACGGGAGCCGCGCTAGACACGACCCGGCCCACCGTGTTGACTACGGACCCTGTAAAGACCACTACGGGCCCAACGACTGGCGTGCCAACTAACGCGGCAATCACTGCGGTTTTCAGTGAGGACATGGCTGCTGCAACAATCGTCATCCCAGCAACCAGCTTCACGCTGGCATGCGCGACTTGTGCGACTCCTGCGCCTACAGGCAGTGTGAGCTACAAGAACAAGGTCGCCACCTTTACGCCTACAGCTGTACTTGAAGCCAGCAAGACCTATACCGCCACCATCAAGGGGACGGGCGCCAACCCGGTCACGGACGTTCTCGGCAATGCACTGGCTGGCAATCCGGCTTCCCCCGCCGCGGCCAATGACTATGTCTGGCTCTTTACCACTGCGGCAAATCCTGCTCCAGTCGGGAATCCCAAAGTCAATCTCCTCACTACCAGTCCCACCGCTAGCGCCACGGGTGTCTGTCCCAGCGCGAGTATTAACGCGACCTTTACCGTGCCGTCAGGTCTGAGAATGGATCCGTCGACGATCAATGCGATCAATTTTGTGGTGACGGGGCCGGCAGCGACTCCAGTTGTGGCAACTTCGGTGTTGCTGGATGGCGCTACCGGGCGTATTGCGACCTTTACGCCTAGTGTGCCTCTCACCAACGGCGTCACTTACACCGCCACGATGAAAGG
>DATCIC010000007.1:0-2896 GCA_036508025.1 Rhodoferax sp.
GCATCGTCAGTCTTGACGGCGTCTACGATAGCAAGGCCAACCGCAAGGCGATCTTCAATCGCGGCATGATTCCCAACATCAACGAGAACCCGCGCGGCAGAAAAACCACCAAGCGTGGACCCAGACGTATGTTCAGTGATGCCATCTTCAAGGGGTTCCACGCCCTAACCGACGAAATTTCCAGACTCTTGTTTTTACAGTCACTTCGAGCATCCTTCGCGAGACGTAGTCAACCGAGTGATCGGGAAGAGCCAATGAGTCAGTCAAAGCCGTTTGCGCTCTACCAGAGCTAACGGCTCAACAACAAGAGCCGTATGAGGGGAGACTTTCACGTACGGTTCCATGGGCGCGCAGGGGGGAAGTTCCCCTGCGCCACCCGATAACCCCTGCATTGGCGCCGGCCAGTCTGTGCGCGGAGTAGTCCAACCACATTTCATCATCAAATTGGTGTCCGACTGAGGTATACCGCACCCAACAGCCGGAACCTACATTTTTCCAGAAAATATTTGTCTTATTCGTTCAGAACTCTCTTCATCTTCCTGATTTTTTCGCGCTTTATTTAACCGGTGTTTTTGAACCACGCCCTTACCAGGCGCCACCAAGTGCCTGGATCAACGCCACGGCTGTTGTTTGACGATCCGCTTGCAGCTTCACCAATGCCCGACGCGCGCTCAAGGCGCTGGCCTGCGCGGTAACGACTTCTGTGTAGCTCACTTGGCCCGCGCGGTAACGGTTCAGCATTTGCGCCTCCACCTCGTCGGCAGCCTGCGAGGCTTGCCGCAGCAGGTCTTGCTGCTGTAGCAGTACGCGGGTACCCGCCAACTGGTCTTCAACATCCTGAAACGCCACCAGCACGGTCTGCCGATATCGGGCCACTGCGGCGTCCTGGGCCGCCTGCGCACCGGCAGCCCGCTCGCGCGTCGCGCCCGCGTTGAACAGCACTTGCGCTGCCGACAAGCCAAGCGACCACAGGCTGCTTGATGCGTTGAACAGATCGGACACACGGCTGGCGCCGAAACCGTAGGATGCGTTCAAGTTGATGCTGGGATAGAACGCCGACTGGGCAATACCAATTTGCTCGTTCGCAACAGCGACTCGACGCTCTGCGGCCGCGATGTCGGGCCGGCGTTGCAGTAAGGTCGACGGCACGCCGAGCGGTACTTGCGGCACCGAAGCCTTCCACGGCGCAACTGCCAAACTGAAGTCTGCCGGTGCGCGGCCAAGCAACACCGCAATGGCATGTTCGAGTTGCGCGCGTTGACGCTCCAGCCCCAGCGCTTCGGATTGCGCATTGGCGAGTTGCGTTTGCGCCTGCAGCACGTCGGTCTTCGCAGCAATGCCTGCGGCGTAGCGATTTTGCGTGATCTGCAGCGTGCGCTGGTAGCCGTCGATGGTGCTCGCCAACAGCGCTTGCTGGGCATCGGTCTGGCGGATCGAGAAGTAGTTGGTCGCCAACTCGCCTTGCGCGGAAAGTCGGGCGGAGGCAAGATCAGCAGCACTGGCCTGGGCGCTTGCGCTGGCGCTGTCCACGCCACGGCTCAGTCGTCCCCACACATCCGGTTCCCAACTGCCGCCAATGCTGGCTTGGAAGGTATTGCCATTGCGCGAACTGCTGGAGCCGCTGCCAGACCTGTCGGCGCTGCCGTTCAAGGTGATCACCGGAAACAGGGACGCGCGTTGCTCCCGCACCAGCGCGCGGGCCTGGGCATAGGCCGCACTCGCTGCTGCAATATTCTGGTTCGATATGTCGATACCTGCTGCCAGTTCATTGAGCACCGGGTCGTCGAACAACTGCCACCAGGGTCCACGCTCAAGCGCATCGGCTGGCGCCGCCGGCACCCAGTTTTGCGCTTCTTTGTACGCAACCGGTGTGGCCGCGGACGGGCGCTGATAGGTGGGGCCAACGGCGCAACCGCTCGCCAACAATGCGAAGGCGGCCATGGCGAGAAGATGACGCTTGAAGCGCGGGGACTGAGGTAAACGCATGGTGATACTCATTGTGGTCTTGGCTGCACGTTGGGCGCTGAGTCGCTGCTGGTGCGGCTGAGTTGGCGCTCAGCCGGACTGCGACGGCGCAGCTTGTCGAGCAAGATATAGACAACCGGCGTGGTCAGCAAGGTCAGCACCTGGCTCACGACCAGGCCGCCAATGATGGCAATGCCGAGTGGCCGACGCAGTTCGGCGCCTTCACCAAAGCCAATCGCCAGCGGCAAGGCACCTAGCGCGGCCGCCAGGGTTGTCATCAGGATCGGGCGGAACCGCAGCAGACAGGCTTCGCGCACGGCCTGCGTTGCCGACAAGCCGCGTGAGCGCTCCGCTTCCAGCGCGAAGTCGATGATCAGAATGGCGTTTTTCTTGACGATGCCGAGCAGCAGGAAGACGCCGATCAACGCGATGATCGAAAACTCCATCTTGAACAGCAGCAGTGCGAGTACCGCACCGACACCGGCCGATGGCAGCGTCGATATGACGGTGACCGGGTGCACCAGACTTTCATACAGCACGCCGAGCACGATGTAGATCACCACCAGCGCCGCCGCGATCAGCAGCGGCTGCTGGTTCTGCGTCTGCTGCGCGCTGAGCGCTGTTCCCTGAAAACTGCCGCGCACATTATTGGGCATGCCGATGTCGGCCTCAGCCTGGTACACCGCCGCCTGGCCGTCGCCCAAGGTAATGCCATCGGCCAGATTGAAAGATACGGTGGTGGCCAGCTCGGCATCCTGATGACTGATCGAAGTCGCCGCCGAACTTTCGGCAAAGCGGGCAAAAGCTGACAAGGGCACCATCCTTGTGGCTGCGGGGCTCAATGCCTGTCCGCTGGATGGATCGCGCAATCCCGGATTGACGATCGTGCTGGCCGTGCTGCTTGTGCTTCCTTTCGCGGGCACATAGACAT
>DATCIC010000008.1:0-4069 GCA_036508025.1 Rhodoferax sp.
GCTCATGCCCTTCTTGCCCGCGCCCTTGTCGGTGACGGCAATGACGATGGCCACGTCGCCGTTTTTACCACTGGTGATGAACTGCTTGACGCCGTTGATGACATAAGCATCGCCTTCTTTGACCGCCGTGGTGCGCAGGCCCGATGCGTCCGAGCCCACATGCGGCTCGGTCAGGCAAAACGCGCCCAGCATCTGGCCTTGCGCCAGCTTTGTGAGCCATTGCTTCTTCTGCGCAGCGTTGCCATAAGCCATCAAAATGGCGTTGACCGGGCAGTTGGTGACGCTGATCGCCGTGCTGGTGCCACCGTCACCGGCGGCGATTTCTTCCAGCACGAGCGCCACCGTCAGGTAGTCCATGTTGGCGCCGCCCAACTCTTCGGGCACGCAAATGCCGTAGGCGCCTAGCGCTGCCAAGCCCTTGTGCGCTTCCTTGGGAAAGGTGTGCTCTTTGTCCCACTTGGCAGCGTGCGGCCACAGCTCTTGTTGGGCAAAGGCGCGCACGGCGTCTCGGATCATTTCCTGGTCTTGGGTCAGTAACATGTGGCGAGGCCCTTACTTCGATTAATTTATAAAAAACAGGCATCTAGCCCACGTCAGCACTGGGCTAGAACTATTTTATTTATAGCATTTCAAGCGCCATCGCAGTGCCTTCACCGCCACCGATGCAGAGCGTGGCGACGCCTTTTTTCAGGCCACGGGCCTGCAGCGCGTACATCAGCGTCACGATGATGCGGGCACCGCTGCAGCCAATCGGGTGGCCCAGCGCGCAGGCGCCGCCGTTGACGTTGACGATCTCATGGCTGACCTTGAGGTCGTGCATCAGCGCCATCGGCACCACGGCAAAGGCTTCGTTGACTTCCCACAGGTCGACGTCTTTCACGGCCCAACCGGCTTTGGCCAGCGCTTTTTGGCTGGCGCCAATCGGCGCGGTCGAGAACCATTCGGGTTCTTGCGCATGCACGGCATGGCTGACGATGCGCGCCAGCGGTTGGCAACCGAGTTTGGCGGCGGTCGACGCCCGCATCAGCACCAGCGCAGCGGCGCCGTCGTTGATACTGGAACTGCTGGCAGCGGTGATGGTGCCGTCTTTTTTGAACGCCGGCTTGAGGCTGCTGATCTTGTCGAGCTTGACCTTGCCGGGGCCTTGGTCGATAGAGATCACGGTATCACCGGCGCGGCCCTTGATCGTCACCGGCGCGATCTCGGCGGCAAAGGCGCCCGAGGTGGTGGCGGCTTGGGCGCGCTGCACGCTGGTGGTGGCAAAAGCGTCTTGCTGCGCGCGGGTGAAGCCGTACTTGGCGGCGCAATCTTCGCCAAAGGTGCCCATCGAGCGGCCGGCTTCGTAAGCGTCTTCCAGGCCGTCGAGCATCATGTGGTCAAAAATGCGGTCGTGGCCAATGCGGTAGCCGCCACGCGCTTTTTGCAGCAGATAGGGGGCGTTGGTCATGCTCTCCATGCCGCCGGCCATCAGCACGTCGGCACTGCCGGCGAGCAGCATGTCATTGGCGAACATGGTGGCGCGCATGGCCGAGCCGCACATCTTGGACAGGGTGACGGCACCGGTGCTCTTGGGCAGGCCGCCCTTGAAACCGGCCTGGCGCGCCGGGGCCTGGCCTTGGCCAGCCATCAGGCAGTTGCCAAAAATCAGCTCGTCGACCATCTCGGGCGTGAGTTTGGAGTTCTGGCTGGCGCGCTCGAGCGCGGCCTTGATGGCGACGCCGCCGAGGTCATGCGCGGCAAGAGAAGCAAAGTCGCCCTGAAAGCTGCCCAGGGGGGTGCGGGCAGCGCTGACGATAACGATGGAGTCATTCATATCAAGTCCTTTCAGTTAAAAAACGGGTATAGCCCCCGTGGACATTGCACAGGCAGCTATAAAGAAACTAGCAAAAAAATCAGATCGACGAGGGCACACTGGCATCGCTGATCTCGGGGTGGAATCGCTTCTCCTGGTCATACGGAAACACGTCGTACACGTGCCCGGCCTGGATGCGCTCTTTGTGGCTTTGCCAAAAAGCGGCGTCCAGCAGATCGGCGTGGTGCTTCATGAAAACCTCGCGCACCGCCGGGTTACCCAGCAGGAACGGCGCAAAGGTTTCGGGGAACACGTCTTTCGGGCCCACCTTGTACCAGACCTCGCCCGACATCTCCTCTTCTTCGTTGCGCGCCTGGGGCACACGGCGAAAGTTGCAGTCTGTTATGTATTCAATCTCGTCGTAGTCGTAAAACACCACCTTGCCGTGGCGCGTGATGCCAAAGTTTTTCCACAACATGTCGCCGGGGAAAATGTTGGCCGCCACCAGGTCTTTCAGGGCGTTGCCGTATTCAATGACGCCGCGCTCGATCTGCTCGCGCGCCCGCGCGGCCGTGGGGCTGGGGTCGTTCGGATTGGCGCCGCCGGCATCAAACGCCTCTTGCAGGTAAATGTTGAGCGGAATCATGCGGCGTTCAATATAGACGTGCTTGATGATGACTTCAATGCGGCCGTCGCCGTCACGGTCGCTGATCTCCAGTTGGCTGGGCGCAAACTTTTCAAGTTCGGCGATCAAATTATCGTCGAAGCGCGCGCGCGAAAAACCCACTTCGCTGTATTCGAGCGTGTCGGCCATGCGCCCGACCCGGTCATGCTGCTTGACCAACAGGTATTTGCCCTTGATCTGCTCGCGCGTGGTGTCCTTGGGCGGCGGGTAAAAGTCCTTGATGACCTTGAACACGTAGGGAAACGAGGGCAGGTCAAATACCAGCATCACCATGCCCTTGATGCCGGGGGCGATGCGAAATTTGTCGGTGGAGTGGCGCTGGTGGTGCAAAAAGGCGCGGTAAAAAAGCGTCTTGCCTTGCTTGGCCAGCCCCAGCGCGTTGTAAATTTCGTTGCGCGGCTTGCGCGGCATCATGCTGCGCAGGTACTGCACATAGGCCGACGGTATTTCCATATCCACCATGAAATAGGCCCGCGCAAAGCTGAACAGCATCAGCAAGTCATCCTCGCCAAACAGGACGGCATCGATCACCAGCTGGCCGGCTTTGTCGTGCAACACCGGCAAGGCAAAGCCGAACTCGTTGAAGCCATTGATCAGCTTGCCGACGATGTAGCAACCCTTGTTGCGAAAAAACAAACCGGAGAGCACCTGCAGCTGGAAATTGGCGCGCAGCTTGACGTCCCCCAGTTGCCCGGCCATGGCCACCTGCACCCGCGCGGCATCGCGCCCCAAGTCAGCAAAAGGACAGCGCAAATCAAAGTCCAGCACCATCTGCACCAGCACCTGGGCCAGGCTGTCGTGCGTCGGGTAGTAGGAGCGGTAGGTCGGGCTCGCCTCGGACTCGTCGTTTTCAATGTACTCGGTACTCACCGCCGGGCGCACAAAGATGAAGTCGTTCTGGAAATAGCTGTGGTGCAGGATTTTGGTCGTCACCGAGTTGAAGAAGGTCTCAGCCAGCTCGGGCTGATGGTGGTCCACCAGCAAGCCGATGTAATGCAGCTTGACCTGCTGCCACACTTCCATCGGCTGTTCGTCCGCCTTGAACTCGCGCGCCAGGCGCATAAAACATTCGCGCACCCGCAGGTCATAAAACTCGATCCGGTCCCGCTGGGCGCGCTGCTGGCCATGCCAGTCTGCCGTCTCAAAACGGTGCTTGGCGCGCGCCGACTCGGTTCTGAACAGTCGGTAATGGCGGTTAAACCCATCCATCATGGCTTTGGCAATGTCGTAAGCAAGCGAGGAATCAAGACGGGTAGGAAACATGTTAGCTATATATTTAGTAGCTATCTACACAATAGAGACGGGGGCTAGAGGCCATTTTCTTATAAATTTAAAGGGCTGCGAAAGGCGGCGCCGACGCGGGCCAAGGCGGCCCGGTAATGCGGCTCCAGTTGCTCTGAATTCGCCACGCTGATGTGCAGGTCTTGCAACAGGCCGTCGTGCACGCCATAGACCCAGCCATGCACGGTCACACGCTGACCGACACCCCAGGCGTCTTGCAGCACCGTGCTTTGCGCCACGTTGACCACCTGCTCGATCACATTCAACTCCACCAGCGCGTCATAGCGCGCCTGCTCTGGCAAGTCCGCCAG
>DATCIC010000009.1:0-7993 GCA_036508025.1 Rhodoferax sp.
CGGTCTCCAATATTGCATGCTAGCGGCCTTTTGAACTGCTCTTTTGACCCAGATCAAAACTCGCTTGAAGCCCGTGGGCAATGCGGCCAAATTCCAGCTAAATGCCTCACGGCACTGCCGCCGCCATTGAATCGGCTGCAATTTGCCGCGCCGACAGCATGCAACTGTGGGCGCAGCCAGCCCAGCCTGCCTTATCTGTTCAAGGGCGCGGTGGTGAAAAAAGCGTTGTGAGCCAGCACTGGAACGACCGCCAAAATGAGTGCGCGATAAAATCCGATCTTTGCAGCCGTGCAATTGGCCTCATCTCTTCAATCCATGAACTGATCGCGACGGCAGCTTAAGCAGCACGAATCTCTTTCACCACTCCATTCCCAAAGGCGTCCCCATGTCACTTTCCAGCGCAACACTGTCCGCCATTCAACAGGCTGGCGCCGCCGCATACGCGGCCGATACAGAGCTCAAAAATGCAGTCCAAGACTATGCAGCGCGTGTGAACGCCGCCATGAGCGCCAACCCCTATGGCCTGGGCAATGACGCGCTGTTTGAGAACTGGAAGGTGGTGGCCCGACTCTCGCAAACGATTAGCGGGATCGAAGAGGAACTCAACAAGGTCTACCGCGTCGCCTCAGAATTGATCGCCGACGACCAACCCAGCGTACGAGAAATACCCGCTCTTGCCGCGCCAAAAAGGCCCTTGGCCGGACCGGCCTTGGGCAGTCAACAGGATCTGACGACGACCGATGTGGTGGTCAAGCGAAAGAAAAAAACGGCAGCCTCTAAAACCCGAAAGCTCAAAACCAACGCAAGCCCGCGCGCGGCCAGGCCCACTGGCACAGCAACGAGCCCGCTGGAACTCAGCGGGAACGCCGCCAAACTGCTGCAGCACTTGAATACCCTGCTGAACTCCAACAAATTTACCGTGATCAATCAGACCGCCGTTGGGCATGCGACTGGCATTCCCTTGGGGTCCATGACGGCGGCCATCAAGAAGCTGACTGACCGTGGTGAAATCATTGCCGGGCCGACGGGCAGCTACCAGCTGGCAAATTTCCACGGCGCGTAGCCAAGCGCAGAGACCGGTTTAATCTGGAGATTTATCGATTGGAGCGGGTGAAGGGAATCGAACCCTCGTATGCAGCTTGGGAAGCTGCCGTTCTACCATTGAACTACACCCGCATTGCAAGTCATTGTCTTTAAACGACTTTTCTTCTGACTGAAACCACATGACAGCTCAGTGAAGAGGCGGATTTTACTCCTAAATCTTCAGCCTCTCCCTGAGCAGCGGGTGGCTGTCAAACCTTTTGACCGCTTACCACGGCTCGGCCAGGTAGCGGATTTGCGCATCGTTGTGCAAGATGCGCTGCTCGATCAACACGGCGCAAGCGCCTTCAAAGCGCACCACCTGCTCCCAGTCCTCTGACTTGGCGGCATCCAGAGCTGGAGACTGAATTTAGTGAAAAGTGGTCTGGCTCAAATTGCCCCAAGACGGCGGCAAAGCTATTGATTTCAGCAGGGCTCATGCACCTATTTTGGGCCATGGTGTGCATCTCAATTGCACTACAATTTGACCATGAAGACGGCAACACTCCCATCCATTCGCGTAAAACCCGAGCTCCGGGTCGCCATTGAGGCGCTCTTGAACGACGACGAATCGCTGTCAGGTTTCGTCGAAGCCTCCGTGCGAGAAAGCGTGCAGCGCAGGCGTAATCAAGTGGAGTTCATGGCCAGAGGCATGGCTTCTCTGGAAAATGCCAGACGCACCGGCGACTATGTGGATGCTGATGTGTTGATCGGCCAACTGGAGCGCAAGCTTGTTGCCGCCAAGGCCAGTAGAGCCGCAGGCCAGCGGTGAGCTTTCGCGTTCGCCTGACGCGGGAGGCAGCCGAGGACCTGGCGCAATTGTTTGATTTCGTGCTGGAGCGCGAACTACAGCGTCATGACGGCGATCTGGAACTGGCCGAGAGGGCACTCCAGGCCATCAAGGACGGCATTTCGACTCTGCGCACGACCCCATTCACTTGCCGCAAAGCGGGGCAAAGTCCGTTTGTGCGTGAGCTGGTGATTCCATTTGGTCGCTCCGGCTATGTCGCGCTTTTTGAGATTATTGACACCGAAGACGTCGTGGTCACGGCAGTGCGACACCAGCTGGAAGATGATTACCACTGAAAGTCGCCATCCCCGGTATCGTCACCCAGCAAACTTGACCGCCAATACCGGACAGGAAACGGAAAGAAGAAGCTCTTGGGCCACGCTGCCCATGATGAGCTTGCCCACCGGGGAACGTTTTCTCATGCCAATGACGAGCAAGGATACCTGCAAGGACTCGACCAAGGCTTCAATTTCCTCGACGGCATTTTTGCCGCGCACAAACTGTTTGACTTCTGCGTCGAGGCCCGTTTTTTCCAGTAACTGCTGGACTCGCTCGAAGTCTTGCACATCGGCAAACGACGCGTCTTCCTTCTTGCCGCCCGGGGTGGCGTTGACCACCACCAGCTTTTCATTGCGACGTTGCGCAATTTCAATCGCTTTGTCCAGGGCCGCCTGACCCTCGGGGCGTGGCACATAGGCTACAAGTATTGTCATTAATTTTCTCCATTTGTTTTAGACACTCTATTAAACGCGATCAGGCTGGAAACGGGAACCCTGCCAGCGCACAAATCATGTCATGTCGATGACAAAGATGGAAAGCACAGGGCATCAACTTTTGGCCTGCCACAATCGGACTCTTTACGCAACCGGGTACGGGGCCAGTCCACCCTCTCAAGCACTATGCCGCACTCTTTAGCCGATGCCAGCCGCGCATTCTCCCTCAGCGACTTTGACTTCCATCTGCCGCCCGAGCTGATCGCCCAGCACCCCGCGCCCGAGCGCAGCGGCTCACGGCTGCTCGACAGCACCAGCGCCACCCCGCAAGACCGGATTTTTCGTGATCTACCGTCCTTGTTGCAGCCGGGCGATTTGCTGGTCTTCAACGACACACGTGTCATCAACGCCCGCCTGTTTGGCGAGAAGGCCACCGGCGGCAAGCTCGAACTTCTGGTGGAGCGCGTGCTGGGCGGCAACCAGGTGGCCGCGCACATGCGCGTGAGCAAGAAACCGGAAGTGGGCGCCTCAGTGGCACTGACGGGCGCCCCCGGCACGCATGAGAATTTGCGTGCCACGCTGCTGGGGCGCTGGCCCGATGCCAACGGTGCCATGTTTCGCTTTGTACTCACCAACGACGCCGGCGACGACCCCTTCACACTGATGGCGCGCCATGGCCATGTGCCGCTGCCGCCCTACATCACACACACCGATTCGGCTGAAGACGCCACGCGTTACCAGACCGTGTTCGCCAAAAATCCCGGTGCCGTGGCCGCGCCGACTGCCGCACTGCATTTTGATGAAGCCCTGCTCGCCGCCATCGACGCCCTGGGCGTGCAGCGCGCCTTTGTCACGCTGCACGTGGGCGCCGGCACTTTTCAGCCAGTGAAAACCGAAAACCTGGCCGAGCACCAGATGCACAGCGAGTGGTACGACGTGCCCGCCGCCACGCAGCAGGCGATTGTTGACTGCCGCGCCCGGGGTGGCCGCATCATTGCGGTGGGCACCACCACCGTGCGCACACTGGAGTCGTGGGCCAAGACCGGCCAGACCACAGGCGACACCCAGATATTCATCACGCCGGGTTTTGAGTTCAAGCTGGTGGACTTGCTGGTGACCAACTTTCACCTGCCAAAATCCAGCCTGATGATGCTGGTGAGCGCGTTTGCGGGTTTTGAGCCCGTGATGGCCTTGTACCGTCACGCGATTGCAGCGCAGTACCGGTTTTTCAGCTATGGCGATGCCATGCTGCTGGCACGCCAGCGCTGAAACACGCGCAGACACCGAGAAAGCAGACGACGATGAATACTTTTCAAAAGCGCACCGCCATTCGCATCGCCGCGGTCAGTATTTTGCTGGCCTCTTTGGCCAGCCCCATCGCCTGGTACGTGGCGCGCGAAAGTGCTGAAGAAAGCATTGTGGCCTTGGCCGTTGAGGAGTCGGGGCGTCTGCTGCACCAATTTGACGCCATCGACTTGACCGGCCCGCAAGCCACCCAACACGCAGCTTTGGCAGCGAACGCCATCTCGGGCGGCATGTTTGACATTGTCGAGATTTATGACGCGCAAGGGCGCAAGCTGGCCGAGTCGGTCACGCCGGAGGGCCACGCGGTGGAGTCGTCGCTGCCGCACCATGGCACGCCCAATTACACGACGGCTTTTTACAAGGGCCACCAGCCTGCGTCGGGGGTCTGGGCCTTGCGCGTGTTTGTGCCACTGCGTGACTCCGTCACAGACATGAGCCGACCCATCACCGGCTATTTCGAGGGCGTGCGCGTCATGCCGACTTGGCAGCAAGACCAGATATTCAGCACCGCCATGACCGCGGCGCTGATGGTCATCCTGGCCTCTCTGTTATGCGGCGCGGCGCTTTATCCGGTGGTGGTGCACTTGTCAGCAGACAACGAGCGCAAGGCGCAAGAAGTGCTGGACTCGCATATTTCGATGATGGAAGCGCTGGGGCGCGCCATTGCCAAGCGCGACTCCGACACCGGCGCCCACAACTACCGCGTGGCCTGGATAGCGGCCAGCATTGCCGAGCGCATGGGCGTCGCTGGTAGCGCGATGCAGGCCTTGATTGCCGGCAGCTTTTTGCATGATGTCGGCAAAATCGGCATCCCCGACGCCATCCTGCTCAAGCCCGGCAAGCTCGACGAAGCAGAGTTTGTCATCATGCGCACGCACGTGAATCAAGGCGAAGAAATCGTCACCGGCATGGGTTGGCTCGATGGTGCCAACGCTGTGGTGGCCGCGCACCATGAAAAATGGAACGGTGCGGGCTATCCGCGTCAGCTCAAGGGCGAAGCCATCCCGTTGTCAGCCCGAATTTTTGCCATGGCCGATGTCTTTGATGCGCTCTGCTCGAAGCGCCCTTACAAGGAACCAATGGGCTTTGATGCCACCATGGCCATTCTGGAGAAAGACACCGGCAGCCATTTTGATCCGGCCGTGATGGCCGTGTTTCGCCCAATGGCCCGCGCCACTTTTGACCGGCTGGCCAACATCAGCGAAGCCGACTCGCGCAAACTGCTGGAAGACCGCGTGCGCAAGCACTTTGACATGTAATCAACAGGCTGTCTCGTTTGATGACGAACCGACGCGGGTTAAAGCCTCAGGGTCTTGCGTCAGGCTTTGGCAAACCATTGAACGCCTGGCAAACCCTGATAGTCAACATCCTGCGTCCAGAACGTGGCGTCAAGCTCCTGTGCCAGGCTGTACATCATGGCGTCGGCCATGGCCAAGCCGTGACGCAAAGCGATGCTGGCTGCCGCAATGGCACGCTGGTCGGTGATCTCCAGCACGCGACCGAGTCGCATCACATCCAGGCAAGACTGAACCACGTCTGGCGGCACTTTGCGGCTGAGCACCTTGTGAACCTCATACAGAGCAATCACGGGCACCAGCAGCTTGTCGCGTTGCTCAATCGGTTGCGCAAACAAGTCGGCACGCCCGGTATCGAGCAGATACTCAATCCAGCCGGATGAATCAACAATATTCATTCAAATTCCCGGTCCGGCTCTTTCTCAATTTCCAAATCCGCCGGGTTCAGGTTGTATTTTTTGAGCATGCCGCGGTACGCGCTCATCGGCAGTTCCGGTTTGATCACCAACTCTTTGCCGCGCAACTCAAACCGGATATGCGAACCCGCCCCAATTCCGAGCTTGGCGCGCATGGCGGCAGGCAGAGTCACCTGCCCCTTGCTAGACACTATCGCTTCTGCTCGCATCATGCATCCTTTACAAAAAAATAAGTAAAGCAAAGCATAAATGTAAAGCGAATGCAATGCAAGCCGACCTTGCAGATCAAAGACAATAGCACCCATGCTGAAATTTGACCTGCTCCAAACCGACCCCGCCAGCCACGCGCGCCGTGGCACGCTCACGCTCAACCATGGCGTGGTGCAAACGCCGATTTTCATGCCGGTGGGCACCTACGGCACGGTGAAAGGCGTCACACCGCGCAGCCTGGAAGACATGGACGCGCAAATCATCCTGGGCAACACCTTTCACCTGTGGATGCGCCCTGGGCTGGATGTGATGGCGCAGTTTGGCGGCCTGCACCAGTTTGAGCAATGGAACAAACCGATCCTGACCGACTCTGGCGGTTTTCAGGTCTGGAGCCTGGGCGCCATGCGCAAAATCACTGAGGACGGCGTGCACTTCTCCAGCCCGGTCAATGGCGACAAGCTGTTCATGTCGCCCGAGGTCAGCATCGAGATTCAAACCACGCTCAATTCCGACATTGCGATGCAGTTGGACGAATGCACGCCTTACTTGTCGGTGGAGCCCAAAACCAAGGGCCAGATGACCACCGAGGCCGAGGCCAGGGTCTCGATGGAAATGAGCCTGCGCTGGGCCAAACGCAGCCAGGACGAATTTGCCCGGCTGGAAAACCCCAACGCCCTGTTTGGCATTGTGCAAGGCGGCATGTTTGAGGGACTGCGGCAAGAGTCGCTGGAGCAGCTGGTGGCCATGGACTTTCCCGGCTACGCGGTGGGCGGCGTCAGTGTGGGCGAGCCCAAAGACGAGATGCTGCGCATCATGGCGCACACGCCGCACCGTTTGCCTGCGCACAAACCGCGCTACCTGATGGGTGTCGGCACGCCCGAGGATCTGATCGAGGGCGTCGCCCAAGGCGTGGACATGTTTGACTGCGTCATGCCGACCCGCAACGCGCGCAACGGCACCTTTTTTACCCGCTATGGCGATTTGAAAATCCGCAACGCCCGCCACAAAGCCGACCAGCTCCCGCTGGATGAAACCTGCACCTGCTACGCCTGCGCGGGCAGCGCCACGCACGCGAACGCGCCAGACACGGGTGCGGGCCGCTCCTGGGCACAAGGCGGGCGGGGTGGTTTTAGCCGCGCCTACCTGCACCACCTGGACCGCTGCGGCGAAATGCTGGGGCCGATGCTGGCCAGCATCCACAACCTGCACTATTACCTGAACCTGATGACCGAGGTGCGCGCTGCCCTGGACGCCGGCAGCTTTGGCGCATTCCGCCAGCAATTCAAGGCGGATCGAGCGCGCGGGGTGTGAATCCAGTGTGAATTTATCCTTGCAAATAATGGAATGAAACTCCATAATTGCAATGATGTTTATACGCCGTCTGTTAGCACAACTCACTGAGGAACTTCAGCATTCACCCGCCGTGGCCTTGCTGGGGCCGCGCCAAGCGGGCAAAACCACGCTGGCGCTGGAGGCGGCCAAGGCCATCCCCAGCATCTACCTCGACCTGGAATCCGAGCGTGACCGAGCCAAACTGGCACAGCCCGAGCTGTATCTGGCAGACCATCTGGACAAACTGGTCATCCTGGACGAGGTTCACCGAACACCCCATCTGTTTCCGGTGCTGCGTGGGCTGATCGACCAGGCTCGCCGTAGCGGACGCCGCGCGGGCAACTACCTGCTGCTGGGATCGGCCGCGCTGGACTTGCTTCAACAATCGGGTGAAACACTGGCAGGGCGCATCGCCTACCTTGAGCTGGGACCACTCAACCTGCTGGAGGTCGGCACCGAGCTAACGGATGCTTTGTGGCTGCGCGGCGGCTTTCCTGAGAGCCTGACCGCGCCCAGTGACGCGCGCAGCCTGCGCTGGCGGCAAAATTTCATCCGTACCTATCTGGAGCGCGATGTTCCCCAGTTCGGACCGCGCATTGCCGCCGACACGCTGCGCCGCTTCTGGATCATGCTGGCCCACAACCAAAGTGGCCTGCTCAACGTGGCCCAACTGGCGCGCAACATGGGGGTGGATGCCAAGACAGCGCAAAGCTACATCGACCTGCTGTGCGCCCTGCTGTTGGTGCGGCGCTTGCCACCTTGGCACGCCAACATGGGCAAACGGCTGGTCAAGTCGCCCAAGGTGTACGTGCGCGACAGCTGGCTGGTGCACGCCCTGCTGGACATCGAAAC
>DATCIC010000010.1:0-3384 GCA_036508025.1 Rhodoferax sp.
GAGCTGGCCTCAGGCGACTATGCGGCCGCCGTGCTGGATCTCGGCTTGCCCTTGAAAGACGGCATGGATGTGCTGCAAGCTGTGCGGGCAAGCAAGATCACCACCCCGGTGCTGGTGCTCACGGCACGCGACGCTGTACCGGATCGGATCCGCGGCCTGGACCAGGGGGCCGATGACTATGTGGTCAAGCCGGTTGATTTGCATGAACTCGGCGCTCGCCTGCGCTCGCTGGTGCGTCGCGCCCATGGTCAGATGCAGGACGTGCTGCGCTGCGGCGCGGTGCTGCTGGAACCTTCGGCCCGGCGCGTCAGTTTGAACGGCGAGTGCGTGACGCTGTCTACCCGTGAATTCGATTTGTTGCACGTGCTGATGCTCAATGCCGACCGCGTCATGTCGCGTGAGCAATTGGAGCAGCAACTCTACAGCTGGGGCTATGAAGTGGAAAGCAATGCGATCGAGGTCCACATCCACCATCTCCGCCGCAAATTGCAGCCGGACTTGATCCAGACCGTGCGCGGCATTGGGTACACCGTGCAGCGGACGTCGGCGCCAACATGAGGACCGGTCGCCGCTTGAAATCCTTGCAGGCCCGCTTGTTGGCACCCCTGCTGGGGCTGTTGACCGTGGTCTGGCTGGGTGCCGCCGTCTTGATCTGGTTTGACGCCAGCCACGAACTCGATGAATTGCTGGACGGCCATCTGGCGCAGGCCGCCGCGTTGCTGGTCATGCAGCAGTCCGGCGCACACGAGTCTGACAGCGTGGAAGACGCACCCTCGCTGCACAAATATACCCCCAAGGTGGTATTTCAGGTGTTTCACGAAGGGCGTCTGGTGTTGCGCTCGACCAATGCAGGCACCGTGCCGATTTCCAAAACAGAGCAGGGCTTTTCAACCGTGCGTTTGGCCGATGACGCCCAGTGGCGGGTGTTTGCGACCCGCGGTGTCGAGCGCGATGTGCAGGTCTATGTCGGCGAGCAGACCGAGTCGCGCGATTCCATTCTGTGGGCGGTGCTGCAAGGTGTGCTGTTGCCGCTGGTTATTGCGCTGCCGCTGCTGGCACTGGTCGGTTGGTGGGCGGTGCGCCAGGGCTTGGCGCCCCTGCGCCACCTCAGTCAGGTGCTGGCACGGCGCCGCCCGCAGGCCATGGAGCCGCTGCTGATCCCTGACTTGAGCACGGAAATGGTGCCCATGGTGCAGGCCCTGAACGGCCTGTTTGAACGCATTGAGCAGATGCTGGTGTCGGAGCGGCGCTTCACGGCTGACGCGGCGCACGAGCTGCGCACCCCGATTGCCGCCATTCGTGCGCAGGCACAGGTGGCGCTGGGGGCTGGCGACGACGCGGCGCAGCGCGACCATGCCTTGCAGTTCACGCTGGCCGGCTGTGACCGCGCGACTCGTTTGGTCGAGCAGCTGCTCACGCTGGCGCGCCTGGAGACGGCGCCTGCCAGCGCGGACGATGTGCTCGCCACGGTGGACCTGAGCGCAGTGACGCGCCGGGTGGCGGCCGACCTGGCCCCTACCGCTTTGGCGCGCGGGCAAACCCTGGCGCTCGAAGCCCCCTCTCCCTGCCCGGTGGCCGGCGATGAAACCCTGATCGGGGTGCTGGTGCGCAACCTGATTGACAACGCCCTGCGCTACAGCCCGAACAATGCGCAGGTGGTGGTTAGCGTGGCGATCGAGTCCGGGCAAGCCGTGTTGCGCGTGCAAGACAGCGGCGCGGGCATGACCGAGCCCGAGATAGCACGCCTGGGCGAGCGGTTTTACCGAGTGCTGGGAAGCGACCAGCCCGGCAGCGGCCTGGGCTGGTCGATTGTCAAGAGGATCGCGACTGTGTTTGGCGCTCAGGTGCAGGTGAGCCGCTCTGAACGCCTGGGCGGTCTGGCGGTGGCGGTGCGCTGGCCACGCTGACAACTCAAGCCCAATGACGCAAAGGAAAGAGGGAAGTTGAAGCAAAATGAGCTCTTCCATTGCAAAGCAAGAATGAGACGCCATGCCACTTTGCGCTGTATCAGAAGATGCACCATGCGTGCGGCCTCGTAAAATCAAATTTTTTGCATAATCTGCAAGCCCTATTCACGAGGAAACTTATATGAGCCCCTTAGCCCCTTCGATGTCTGACCGCGACGGCAAAATCTGGATGGACGGCCAGATGGTCGACTGGCGCGACGCCAAAATCCACGTGCTGACGCATACCCTGCATTACGGCTGTGGCGTTTTTGAGGGCGTGCGCGCCTACAACGCGGTCGGCGGCACCGCGATTTTCCGGCTCGAAGACCACACCGAACGCCTCTTCAACAGCGCCAAGATCCTGCGCATGAAGATTCCGTTCAGCATGGACGAGGTGCTTGAGGCACAAAAGGCCGTGGTACGCGAAAACAAGTTGGAGGGCGGCTACATCCGCCCCTTGAGCTGGATTGGCGACAAGAAATTGGGCGTCAGCCCCAGAGGCAACACCATCCATTTGATGGTGGCGGCCTGGCCGTGGGGCGCCTACCTGGGCGAAGAAGGCATGAAGCGCGGCATTCGGGTCAAGACCAGCAGTTTTACCCGCCACCACGTCAACATCACCATGACGCAAGCCAAGGCGGTGAGCAACTACAGCAACTCGATTCTGGCCAACCTGGAAGTGACCGACGAGGGCTATGACGAGGCGCTGATGCTCGACTGCTCGGGCTTTGTGGCTGAAGGCCCGGGCGAAAACGTTTTTATCGTCAAAGACGGCGTGGTGTACACGCCCGACTTGTCCTCGGGCGCACTCAACGGCATCACCCGCAACACGATTTTGCACATTGCGAAGGACCTGGGGTTAGAGGTGATCCAGAAACGCATCACCCGCGATGAGTTTTATATTTGTGATGAAGCCTTCTTTTCCGGCACGGCGGCCGAGGTGACGCCGATTCGCGAACTCGACCGCATTGAACTGGGCAAGGGCGACTACCTCGGCAGCCGCGGCCCGATCACCGAAAAAATCCAGAGCGCGTTCTTTGACATCGTCAATGGCCGCAACCCGAAATACGCCCATTGGCTCAGCAAAGTCTGAAAGAAAATACCATGAACACATCTGTTGTCGAACTCCTCGCCCAGGACCTCAACCACGAAGGTTGCGTGTACTGCCCCAGCCCCAAGGCTGACATGAAAATCTGGAACAGCCACCCCAAGGTCTATCTGGACGTGGCCCACAGCGGTGAGGCCAAGTGCCCTTACTGCGGCACGGTTTACAAACTCAAGGCGGGTGAGCACTTCGCCGGGCACTAAAGAATTGGGGTCTCTTTCGTATTCTTCCCATTCTTTGATCATCGCACCCCAGTGGATTGGGGATGCGGTGATGACCGAACCGCTGATGCGCCGCCTGCAGGCGCGCGGCGAACGCCTCACGGTCGGTGCG
>DATCIC010000011.1:0-2755 GCA_036508025.1 Rhodoferax sp.
GCGTGCCAGCCTGGGCCAGGCGGCCACCGATGGCCGATGGCGGTTGCGTGCCGAGGTAGCCCAGCATCAGAAAGTTGATGACAAAAATCCCGTACAGGTACTTGTGCCAGCTAGGGCGGTAGCGGATCGACTTGACGGCGCAGTTATCGAGCCAGGGCAAGAAGAACAGAATCACCACACCGCCGCCCATGGCCACCACACCCCAGAACTTGGCGTCGATGGACAGCATCATGGCGACGATGACCAGTGCCCCACCCACGATCAGACCCTTGAACAGACTGGCCATCTTGATCTTGACCACGCTCAGCACGGCGCCGACGACCACACAGGCAATCAGTGCATACATCATCTCCGTGGTGATGGCACGCAGCAGCGAGTAGAAGGGCGTGAAATACCAGACCGGTGCAATGTGCAGAGGCGTCTGGAACGGATTGGCCGGGATGAAGTTGTTGTACTCCAGGAAGTAGCCGCCCATCTCTGGCGCAAAAAAGATGATGGCGGTAAACACCATCAAAAACACACTGACCGCAAAGATGTCATGCACCGAGTAGTAGGGATGGAATGGGATGCCGTCCAGTGGGATGCCATCGGCCCCTTTGGTGGCCTTGATCTCGATGCCATCCGGGTTGTTGGAGCCCACTTCATGCAAGGCAATGATGTGCGCGACCACCAGGCCCAGCAGGACCAGCGGCACGGCAATCACGTGAAAGCTGAAGAAGCGGTTCAGCGTGGCGTCGCCCACCACGAAGTCACCGCGAATCAGCAAGGCCAGATCAGGGCCAATGAACGGAACGGCCGAAAACAAATTGACAATTACCTGGGCGCCCCAGTAGCTCATCTGGCCCCAAGGCAAGAGGTAGCCCATGAAGGCTTCAGCCATCAGTGCCAGGAAAATAGCGCAACCAAACAGCCAGGTCAACTCGCGGGGTTTGCGGTAGCTGCCGTAAATCAGGCCACGGTACATATGCAGATAGACCACCAGAAAGAAGGCGGAGGCCCCGGTGGAGTGCATGTAGCGAATCAGCCAGCCCCAGGGGACATCGCGCATGATGTACTCGACCGAGCCAAAGGCCAGCGCCGCATCGGGCTTGTAGTGCATCACCAGAAAAATGCCGGTGACGATTTGAATCATCAGCACCAGCAGCGAGAGCACGCCAAAAACGTACCAGATGTTGAAATTCTTCGGCGCGTAATACTCGCTCATATGCTCTTTGAAGAGCTTGGACAGCGGGAACCGGTTGTCGATCCAGTTCAGCAGCTTTTCACCGGCGGCGGCATTGGGGGAAATTTCGTGGAATTCAGCCATGATGTGTGCCTTTAGGCCTTTTTGTCGTCGCCAATGAGCAACCGGGTGTCAGAGAGATAGACGTGGGGCGGCACTTCAAGGTTGTCTGGGGCCGGTTTGTTCTTGAACACGCGCCCGGCCAAGTCAAAGGTAGAACCATGGCAGGGGCAGAAGAACCCGCCTTGCCAGTCGTCGGGCAGGGAAGGCTGCGCGCCGGTCTGAAATTTGTCAGAGGGCGAACAGCCCAGGTGGGTGCAAATGCCCACTGCGACCAGATATTCCGGCTTGATCGAGCGGGTGGCGTTGCGCGCGTAGGCGGGGGCCTGCTCGGTCGGCTTGCGTGTGGAATTTGGGTCGGCCAACTGCGGGTCCAGCTTCGACAGGGCTGCCAGTTGTTCGGGCGTGCGACGCATAATCCAGACCGGCTTGCCGCGCCACTCCACGGTCATTTTTTCACCGGGTTTGAGTGCTGAAATGTCGGCTTCCACCGCAGCGCCAGCGGCTTTGGCTTTTTCAGATGGCTGAAAACTGCTGACAAAAGGAACGACGGCAGCAATGCCGCCGGCGGCACCAACGCAACTGGTGGCGATCAGCCAGGTACGCTTGCTGTCGTCGACTTTGCCGCTATGGGCAAGGGTTTCACTCATGGGAATCCTCAAGGAAGAACAACACGATGGGAGGGGGATAGGGGTACTGCATCATTGTAGCTGACCGATCAATGTTGGCTGAACGCGTGGCGCTTGCGTTTGCAGCTTGCGCAGCCGGTCAATTGGTCTTTATAAATTTTGCAGCTGACTCAGACGCCGTGCCATGACAATGGCCGCCAGCAGGCTGGAGGCATCTGCCTGCCCGGTCCCTGCAATGTCAAAGGCCGTGCCGTGATCCGGGCTGGTGCGCACCAGCGGCAGACCGAGCGTCACATTGACACCCTGCTCGACGCCCAGGTATTTCACCGGGATCAAGCCCTGGTCGTGGTACATCGCCACCACCGCATCAAACTCACCCGGCTGACCCGGTTTCGCGCGGGCGCGCATGAACACCGTGTCGGGCGCGAACGGGCCGCTCACCTGCAGGCCTGACGCGCGTGCCGCTGCAATGGCGGGCGCGATGATGTCAATTTCTTCCCGGCCAAACAACCCGCCTTCACCGGCGTGCGGGTTCAAGCCAGCGACCGCGATGCGCGGGGTCCGGCCCAGGCTGGCGCTCAAGGCGGCATGGGCAATGCGCAGCGTCTGCAACACGTTGTCAAAAGTGACGGCTTCAATCGCATCGCGCAAGGAGACGTGAATGCTGACCAGCACCACGCGCAACTCATCATTGGCCAGCATCATGCGCACCGGCATATCCGCCAGCGCCTTGTGGGTATGCGCTGCCGCCAGTGCTTGCAGCATTTCGGTGTGCCCCGGATAGTGGGAGCCGGGCGTGCCCGCGAGCGCCAGTGCTTCCTTGTTCAATGGTGCCGTGACCAGC
>DATCIC010000012.1:0-5573 GCA_036508025.1 Rhodoferax sp.
CGGTGCAATTGCGCCACCCCATCGGTCAACGCCGCTGGGCCGGGCTGCAAAATGTCAGCCGACTTGATCTCGAACAATCGCCCGGTTTTGACTGCCTTCACCTCGCCCCAACCCGCACGCGCCGCCACGTTCTCAGTGCGAAACTTCTTGCCGCACCACGAGCCAATGATGATGTCGGGGTTGCGCCGCACAATCTCGTCACCCTCGGCAATGATGCGGTTCTTGCCCATGGACTGGGCGGCCAATTCAGGAAAACAGTCGTCCCCGCCCGCAATACCGATCAGTTCGGACACCCACTGAATGGCGCTGATGTGCGGCACATCCCATTCTTCAAAATAGATTTTTGGGCGGCGTGGCAAAGCGGCAGCGGCATCCGCGATCACGCTCAGTTGGCGCTGTAGGTCAGCAATTAAAACCAAGCCCTGTTCACCCTGTCCGACCATCGCTGCCACTTGGTAGAGCACCGAAAAAATCTCGGCGACGCTGCGCTGGTTAAAGATGGTGACCGGCACGCCTGCGCGAATCAGGCTACTTGCAATGTCCGCCTGCATGTCGGAAAAACCCAGCACGCAGTCCGGCTGCAAGGCCAAAATTTTGTCGATCCTGGCGCTGGTGAACGCGCTGACCCGCGGTTTCTCGTCGCGCGCCCGCCGCGGCCGCACGGTGTAGCCCGAAATCCCCACAATGCGATGCTCTTGCCCGAGCAAGTAAAGCCACTCGGTGGTTTCTTCGGTCATGCAGACGATGCGCTGCGGGCCTTGGGGAAGTCTGAACGCGTCACCGGTAGTCATGGAGCAAGCCTAAAAGTTCACCTTTAAGGCCGCAGTAACGGCGCGCCCTGCCTCGGGGTAGATCCCGTTGGTCACACCGGCGGCGCAAGTAAAGGCTTGTGTGTAGTACTTGGCATCGAGCAGATTGGTCAAGCCCAACGACATCTCCACATTGCGCCACCGGTAAGCATAGCGGGCATCGACCGTAGCATAGCCAGGCACGGTGCAGGCATTGTTGAAATCTACGTTTTGTGACGACACCCACACCACCCCGGTGCTCACAGAATGTGCGGGTGCTGGCCGCCAATCGGCGCGTAACGCCACAGTGGTGCCCGCGACCAGCGGTACATTTTTGCCGTTGTGTGCGCCTTGGGTGAATTTGGCTTCACGGACGCCAACATTGACCTTGACGCCCAGAGTTTTGCTTAAGTCGTGCTGGGTTTCAAGCTCCAGCCCCTGGCGCAGCGTGGGGTCAAAGTTCACATTGGCACCCAGCTTATTCCATGAATTGGCATTGGCCACCGTCGGGTCATAGCCCAGCTCGTTGGTCAAGTTGTTCCGGTAGAAACGTAGTTCAACCCGGCCACCCGTGTATTTCCAACGGCTGCCCAGCTCCAGGTCACGTGAAATTTGGGGCTGCAAAACGGCACCGGGTGTGGTGAAGCCCAGTTCGTCAATGTTGGCCAGTCGAAAGCTGTTACCCACACGCCCAAAAACCGACAAGGTATCAGACATTGGCTGGATGACCCCTAACTCCCAGGCCGTTTGATCGTTATTGGTGCTTGCAGTGAAGGTGTCGCTTTGTTTGATGTTTTCTGACCGATAGCCGGCGGTCACACGCGTGCCGCTGCTCAAGGTGACTTCGTCCTGCGCATAAAAAGCGCTTGTTTTTTGCTGCGAGACCGATCCAAAAGCCCCCGGCACGGTGCGTTTCCAGTCAGCCTGGTCATTCCCCAGCGTCAGCGCATTTCGAATATTTCCAAACTTCGCCTCGTTCTTGGCGCGCAACCCCAGCGTACTGGCGTCCACGTCGTACTGATAGGTAGACACACCACTGCTCAGACTATCAAGATTCTTGGTTCGTTGACCCGCGTCTACACCCACTTGCCAAGCACCTAATTCAGCGCTGGCAAACAAGGTTTGGCGCGTATTCTTGATGCTGCCTGTTGTATTGGGACTGGTGGTCTGGCTCGGGTTAGCCTGGTACTGGGCCGCAGTCAACGAACCCGGCAAACCGCTGTCCAACACGTCATTGGCATAGCTGGCGCCCGCGCGCAGCCAGTCATTGCTCCATTGCGCCTGAGCTGAAGAACCTTCTACGTTAGATTTGAAATTGTCGCGATGGTTATCCGCCTGGCGCTTGTTACCCGCCACATCCAGCGAGAAACCACCAGCTACCAGGGTGCCGTTCGCACGCACTTCATTGAGCCCGTAGCTGCCAGTGGCTGCATAGAGATCGGCTGAATTTTTTCGCGCGGACCCACGACCCGCCTTGGTAGTGATCACAATCACGCCGCCAGTAGCACCCTCGCCGTACAGCACCGAACCACTGCCGCGCAACACTTCAATGCGCTCAACCGAGTTGATCGCAATGCCCGCCAACCGGGTTCCACCCAAGTCAGCCTCATTGACCCTGACACCATCCACAATCACCACCTGATTGCTGCCCGCGGTCGAACCAAAGCCTCGCAGATCCAGGCCGTAATCACCACCACCGTAATAATCAACGCGGCCAGGCACACCCAGCAGTTTGATCACAGCCTCATTCACGGTTGACACACCAGCGCGTGCAATATCGTCTTTGGTGATCACGCTGACACCAAACGGCAAGGTAGAAGCCGCAGAATCAAATCGCGTGGCAGTCACCACCACCTCTTTAAGCACCACCTCGGACTGGCCCTGCGCCAGCACCGAAGAAGCAGAAAAAGCCGCCAAAACAGCCAAAGCAGACGCGCCAAGGCGCACCGGTGCGCGAGCGCACTTGGAAAATACAAAAGTTTTCATAACTGAGAAAAGGAACCATCAAAAGCCCTCACCGTCGTCCCCGACAGTGCCTGAGCGTCACGGTTTCACGCCAGGCGTGCAACCACCGTGTTGGCCGGTATCCGGGCTGGTGGAATCAACCTCCATCGCCTTCCCAAGCGCGTGTTCAGAACGCTCAGTGGCTGTGATGGAAGCGGAGTCTTGCGACTCGTCCACTTACCGTTGCGGGGGCAGCGCAGGTTAGCCAGACCGCTCGGCACTTCGACAAGCTCAGTGCGAACGGCGTGACCTCCTGCTTCCCGTTGAACTGCGGCGTGTGAACCACACCGCGAGCACCAACGCGGTGGATTCTACAACCGACCGCTTCTGCAAACCCTACAATAACGGCCTATGTCGAACCCCCCTCAAATCGACCAAATCGCCGAACGTGTCGAGCGTTTGCTCGTCCGCTACGAAGAACTGCAACGCACCAACGCCTTGCTCAGCGAGCAGGTCAATGCGCTTTCCCAAGAGCGCGACTCCCTGAAATCCCGACTCAGTGCCGCCCGCGCCCGGGTCGACGCACTGCTGCAACGTTTGCCAGACGCGACAGCTAGCCAAGCGCACAAAGGGACAGAATGAAACAGCTCGAAGTTCAAATCATGGGGCAAGCGTACCTGCTGGGTTGTCCCGATGGGGGCGAGTCCCGCCTGTTGGAAGCCGTGGAAAAGGTTGACACGGCCATGTGCAAGATTCGCGACGGCGGTAAAGTCAGGGCGCGCGATCGCATCGCCGTGCTGGCCGCACTCAACCTGGCTTTTGATCTGGCCGACAAAAGCCCAAGCGTCGATCAAGCACCTGTCCACGCGGCTTCGTTTGACACGGCAGGCAACCCGGCGCAAGACCTGCCAACGCCGCACGACAGAATGCTGCTGGCCTCGCTGCTGGAGCGACTTGACGTCGCGCTGGGAACGGATGGTCGCTTGCTTTGATCGCTGAATTTTTTTGTGCACAACGGCGATTCAAGCTCTACAATAATCTCGTCTGCAGTGTTCGCCGGGCTTTATAGTTCCTTGAACCAATGCTCTTAGAGCCCGGGCTTGGAATATCGCTGATCAAGCGTGATCGTCTCGCGTTAGATGAACCCAATGACCAGCTGACCTCGCCCACCTGAACCCCGGTTCAGGATGCCGGTCCGGTGACACTGCAGACACCTTTTCCCCCTCCCACTGGCATGAACTTTGAACCAACCCTGATCCTTGAACTCGCGCTCTTAGGGCTGGGCACAGGTTTTTTGGCGGGCTTGCTGGGCATTGGCGGGGGCATGATGATGGTGCCCTTTATCACCATCATCCTGTCCGGGCGCGGGGTGGGTCCCAACTTGGCGGTCAAGATGGCAATTGCGACATCCATGGCCACCATCCTTTTCACCTCACTGTCAAGCGTGCGCGCCCATCACAAACGCGGCGCCGTACGCTGGGACTTGGTCAAGGGCCTGGCGCCCGGGATCCTATTGGGGGGTGCCGTGGTCAGCCTGGGCGTATTTGCCCTGCTCAAAGGCTCCTGGTTGGCACTGTTTTTTGCCACCTTTGTGAGCTTTTCTGCGACCCAGATGTTTCTGGACAAAAAACCCGCACCCACACGACAGGTGCCGGGTACTGCTGGCCTGATGGGCGCCGGTGGCGTCATCGGCTTTCTATCGGGGCTGGTCGGTGCCGGTGGCGGCTTTGTGAGCGTGCCCTTCATGACCTGGTGCAATGTCGCGATCCATAACGCGGTGGCGACCTCTGCCGCACTTGGCTTCCCGATCGCTTTGGCGAACGTGGTCGGCTACGTCATCAGTGGCCAGAGCGTGCAGGACCTACCACCACATTCATTTGGCTACATCTGGTTGCCGGCGCTCGGGGTTATCGCCTCCTGCAGCGTACTGACCGCACCACTGGGCGCCCGGGCCGCCCACACATTGCCAGTGAAACAGCTCAAACGCGTTTTTGCCAGTATCCTGTACCTGCTGGCGGCTTACATGCTGTACCGCGGTCTGACCAGCCTTTGAGTCAGGGCATGGCGGGTGAGCCCTTTGGCAAGAACGCCCTCGGCCGTTGAAATTGAACGCAAGAAGGAATCCCGATGATTGATTTGTATTACTGGCCCACGCCCAACGGCTGGAAAATCTCCATCATGCTGGAAGAATGCAAGCTGCCGTACCAGTTGATCCCGGTGAACATTGGCAAGGGTGAGCAGTTTGCACCCGCATTTTTGGCTATCAGCCCCAACAACCGCATGCCAGCCATCGTGGACCACGATCCCAGCGGGGGTGGCGACCCGATCGCGGTATTTGAGAGTGGCGCCATTCTGATTTACCTCGCTGAGAAGACCGGCCTCTTCATGCCGGGCGATGTACGCGGCAAAACCCAGGTCTTGCAGTGGTTGATGTGGCAAATGGGGGGGCTCGGCCCGATGGCGGGGCAGAACGGTCATTTTTTGCTCTATGCGCCCGAAAAAGTACCCTACGCCATCGATCGCTATGGCAAAGAGGTGAACCGCCTGTATGGCGTGCTCAATATCCAACTGGGGAAAACCGGCGCGTTTGTGGCCGGGCCCGACTACTCCATTGCCGACATGGCAATCTTCCCCTGGATCCGAACCCATCAGGCGCAGCAGGTATCTCTCGACGAATTCCCCCACATCAGGCGCTGGTACGACACGCTGTTCCTGCGCCCGACCGTCCTGCGCGGGCTTGATCTGCTCAAAGACTTGCGCGCTGGCACGATGAGCGAAGAGGCGCGCAAGGCATTGTTTGGACAAACGGCGCAAAGCGTGCGGACCGGTGATCACAAACTC
>DATCIC010000013.1:0-10667 GCA_036508025.1 Rhodoferax sp.
CGTTGGGGATGGTCAGCAGGTCCGGATGCACTTTGGGCTCGCCTTCAAACACATCGAGACCGGCGGCGGCTATGGTCTTGTTGCGCAAGGCCAGCGCCAGTGCAGCATCGTCCACAATGCCGCCGCGCGCGATGTTGACCAGCGTGGCGGTGGGCTTCATTTGCGCCAGCTCGGCAGCGCCGATGGCGTGGTGCGAAGACGCCGAATACGGCAGCACCAGAACCAAATGGTCTGCGGTTTTCAGCAACTCCTGTTTGCTGACGTAACTTGCCTTGCATTCAAGCTCGGTTGCGGCATCCAGCCGCGATCGATTGTGGTAAATCACCTGCATGCCAAAGCCATGGGCGCCGCGTTTGGCGATGCCCTGGCCGATGCGGCCCATGCCCAGAATCCCGAGCGTGCTGCCATGAATATCGGCGCCGGCAAACATGTCGTAGCGCCACTTGGTCCACTTTCCAGCCCGCAGAAAGTGTTCGGCTTCCGCCATGCGACGGGCCGTGGCCATCAGCAGGGCAAAGCCGAAGTCGGCGGTGGTCTCGGTCAGCACATCCGGCGCATTGGTGCCCAGCACACCGGCGGCCGTCATGGCAGCTATGTCGAAGTTGTTGTAACCCACGGCCATGTTGGCGCAGATTTTCAACTCAGGGCAGGCGGCCAGCAGCGCAGCGTCAATGCGCTCGCCGCCGGTGGTGAATATCCCGCGCTTGCCTTGCAGTTGTTCGATCAATTGGGCTGGCGTCCAGGCTTCATCGGTCTGGTTGGTCGTCACATCGAAGTGCTGCGCCAGTTTGACGATGACTTCGGGGAAGATGGAGCGGGCAATCAGGACTTTGGGTTTCATAACGGGCATCGGGTTGATTCATAAGTTGTCAAGGCGAACTCGATCGGCCATCCATGGAGCCCGGATCGAGTTCGGGATCCATGGATCAGATCAATGCAACAGGCGGTACTGCACGATATAAACCATCGCACCAGCAAAATAACCAATCAGTGCCAGCCCGCTGATCTTGCGCATGTACCAGATGAAATCAATTTTTTCCAGGCCCATGGCGGCCACACCCGCGGCCGAGCCGATGATAAGAATTGAGCCACCGGTACCGGCGCAGTAAGCAATAAACTCCCACAGGAAACTGTCAGTGGGGTACTGTGCCAGCGTGTACATACCCATGGATGCAGCCACCAGCGGCACGTTATCCACCACGGCACTGGCAAGACCAATGACCATGACAATGATTTCCTGGCGACCCACCAACTCATCCAGTGATGTCGCCAGGGCGGTCAGGATGTGGGTGTGCTCCAGCACCGCCACGGCCATCAGGATGCCGATAAAGAAGACGATGGAGCTCATGTCAATGCGCGTCAGCGCGCGCACCAGCGTCAGGTGTTGCTTCTGGCTTTCTTCCTTTTTCAGGTGCAACAAATCGCCCACCATCCACAACATGCCAAGACCAAACAAGATGCCCATGAAGGGCGGCAGGTGCGTCACGGTCTTGAACACCGGCACGCCAACCAGAATAGCCAGTCCGAGAAACAACATCAGGTTGCGTTCGAAGGGCGTCGAGTGCAGCGTGTCCGCGTCCTGCCGGCGTGGCGGCGACACCACTGGGCGCGCGCCGAGGACGAAACTGGTGACTGCCAGCGGCACCAGCAGATTGGTCAACGACGCAAGAAAGAGACCCTTCATGATCGCCAGGGTGGTGATCTGGCCGCCGATCCAGAGCATGGTGGTGGTGACGTCGCCAATCGGCGTCCAGGCGCCACCGGCATTGGCGGCAATGACAATGATGCCGGCAAAGAACAGGCGGTCGTCACGCTTGTCGAGCAGCTTTTTCATGAGTGAAATCATGACGATGGTGGTGGTCAGGTTGTCCAGGATCGAGCTCAGGAAAAATGACACAAAACCGATCATCCACATCAGCGTCGACAGGCGGGTAGTCTTGATGCGCGAGGTGATGGCCAGAAAGCCTTCATGCGCATCGACCACCTCGACGATGGTCATGGCCCCCATCAAAAAGAAAACAATCTGCGCGGTGCCCATCAGCGAGCGGTCGAGATCAGCATTGACTTGGTTCACGTCACCGCTGGCCAGCGCATAAATGGTCCACAACCAGCCCGCGCCCATCAGGGCTGAGGCCGACTTGCTGATTTTGAGCGGATGCTCCAGCGCGATCGCTAGGTAAGACAAGACAAAAATGACGGAGATGGCGGCAATCATGGGGTACCTCGGGGGAAAATTCTCAATAGAACTTCAATAAAAATAGCAGCGCGCTGATTATGCAGGCCGTGCCATGTCGTTTGACTCTAAGGCTTAAGTGGCCCGACGACCAGCGTAAAAACCCTCGCGACAGCCCAAGGATCATTCCAGCCAGTGCGTGAACTCTGCCACCGGCACCCGCGGCGTGTGAAAGGTGTTGACCGCATCGTCTTCATCGGCATAACCCAGCGCCATGCCGCAGACCAGCATTTCGTCGGTACCGGCGCCGATGTGCGGCAGGATGATTTTGGCAAAGCCGTTCCACGCCGCCTGCGGGCAGGTATGCAGGCCACGAGAGCGCGCCGCCACCATGAGGTTTTGCAAAAACATGCCATAGTCCAGCAGCGAGCCGCGGCCCATCACCCGGTCGAGCGTAAACATCAGACCAACCGGTGCGTCAAAGAACCTGTAATTGCGTTGATGCTGCCAGTGCATCTTGTCTTTGTCGCCCTTGCCAATGCCCAACAAGTTGTACAAGCCCCAGCCGTTTTCACGACGCCGGTCGATGTAGGGACTGACCCATTTTTCGGGGTAATAGTCATATTCTTCGCGGTAGTCGCAGGCCAATGCCGGATTGGCGCGCACGGCGTCATGCGCGGCGCAGACCTTGCCGACCAGGGCCGCGCGGCTTTCCCCTTGCAGCACGTACACCTTCCAGGGCTGGGTGTTGGTGCCAGAGGGCGCGCGGCTGGCCACCTGCAGCAGGTCAATCAGTGTCTGACGCGACACCGGCTCTTGAGTGAAGGCACGCGCAGACATGCGCGAGGTAATGGCGGCGTCCACGAGCGCGGCATTCACGGTGGCCGCGTCCGAGCCGGATGGGGTCATAACAATGTCTCCAGAACAGTTTTTAGATTGAGCGGCAAAGGCGTCGGGCGACGGCTTTGTTTGTCCACATAGACGTGGATGAAGTGACCCCGGGCGGCAGTCAGTGGTTCGCCCTGCGCAAACAGGCCGACCTCATAACGCACGCTGGAGGCGCCCAGCCGCGCCACGCGAATTCCGGCCTCTACCGTTTGCGGAAAGGCCAGCGGCGAGAAGTAGTTGCACTGGGTTTCAATCACCAATCCGATGGTGTCGCCGCGGTGGATGTCGAGCACGCCCTGTTCGATCAGGTAGGCATTCACGGCCGTGTCGAACCAGCTGTAATAAACCACATTGTTCACGTGACCGTAGGCATCGTTGTCCATCCAGCGTGTGCTGATGCTGCGAAACACCCTGTAGGCACTGCGCGGCGCGGGTTGGGGCTTGTCGGGTCTGGCTTCATTCATGGGCCTGATTCTGCCAGTGCGGCGACCCATCTTTCCCAAAGGCTTTCATGTCACGCGCATGTCAGGCCCCAAACACTGAACTTTTTAGAATTTTTACTCTAAATTGTTGCAATGCAACAAAAAGCACTTGCATGGGCTCGGGATCTCCCTATAATTCAAACCATGCTGCACTGCAACATAAACCGGATTCAAGCTGGGTTACGGGCAGATATTTTTCATCTTAACTTTCAAAGGAAAATTACCATGTTGACCGTCGAACAAGTCCTGGCCTCACAAAAAGCAAATGTCGAGACCCTGTTGGGTCTGACTTCCAAAGCCTTCGAAGGTATGGAGCGAATCGTTGAACTGAACATGACCGCTTCCAAAGCAGCCCTGGCCGAAACCAGCGAAACTGCCAAAGCCTTTTTGAGCGCAAAAGATGCACAAGAACTGCTGGCGCTGCAATCAAGCCTGATGCAACCGTTGGCTGAAAAAACCGCCGCCTACAGCCGTCATCTGTATGACATCGCGACCGGCTCCAGCGCTGAATTCAGCAAGGCTTTTGAAGGCCAGGCCGCCGAGGCGCAACAAAAGTTCATGGGTTTGGTGGACAACGTTGCCAAGAACGCACCGGCTGGCTCTGAGTCTGCTGTTGCCGTCATGAAAAGCGCCGTAGCTGCAGCCAGCAATGCACTGGAATCAGTGCAAAAAGCGGTTCAGCAAGCGACCGAAGTGGCTGAAGCCAACTTCAATGCAGTTTCAGCGACCGCTGTGAATGCTGCCAAACCCGCTGGCAAAAAGCGTTAATTAATAAAACTTGTGAAGTAAGTTAGAGATAAATCGTCTTTCTGGAGCAACATCTCTACAAAACTTAGGGCAAACCCTGAGATACTTCACACCAGTTAGTTTTTTGAGAAACATGTAGTTTTTTACTGGTTGTCTCCTCGGGTCCTTTCGAAACCAACAGGTTCAGGGACTCCTTAAGGGCTGGTCGCAAGATCAGCCCTTTTTTTTGGAAAAAACTTGGCAACGGGCCGAGTCTGATCAACGACTATCTCAGCTCACGCAGCGGGTGGGTCCGGGGAGTCCAGGGGCTGCTGAAAAACGGCGCCACCATGGCGGGAGTGACATCTTCAATACAGGCCGGATTCCAGTGCGGCGTGTTGTCTTTGTCCACGGCCAAGGCGCGGATGCCTTCTACCGCCTCACTCTGACTGGCGCTGCGCCCCAGATGCCGGGGGGCAAAGCAGTGGTGCATGAGGTCACGCTCCATGCGCAAGTCATCGGCCAGGCTCAAAGAGCGGGCGCGGCGAATCTGTTCCAGCGTCACTTTCAACATCAGCGGTGAGCGCTGGCGCAAAGTAGCGGCAGCGCCTTGCGCCCAGGCGTCGTCAGCAGCCTCCAGCGCCTGCACCATGGCTGCCACTGAATCCAATCTAAAATAATGATCAATTTGGCTTCTAGCCCCCGTGGAATAAGCGGCATCAGCTATTGAATACATAGCTGTCCAGGAATCAATGGCGGTGGTGTGATCAAAATCCAGCTGGGCCAAAGCGTCCCAAGCTGACGACAACTGGGTGGCGTCAAAACAGACATCGGCCAGACCCAGCATCAGCGCTGCGGCGGCACCGAGGGTTTCGCCGGTCAAGGCCAACCATTCACCGGTGTGCCCAGGGCAGCGGCTCAGAAAATAGCCACCGCCCACATCCGGGAACAAGCCAATGTTGGTTTCCGGCATGGCCATTTTGGTACGTTCCGTGACGATGCGGATCTTGGTGCCCTGACCAATGCCCATGCCACCGCCCATGACAATACCATCCATGAAGGCCATTGAGGGCTTAGGGTAGGTGTGGATCAAATGATTGAGCACGTATTCCTCAGTGAAGAAGTCTTCCAGCTCAGGGTCACCTGCCAGCGCAGCCTGATGAAAAAAGCGGATGTCACCACCGGCGCAAAAGGCGCCAAATGGGCCGGTTTTGCTGTTGCCACGAATGGCCACCGCCTTGACCCGAGCGTCATCGCGCCAGGCCAGCAGACATTGGGTCAAGGCGCGGATCATGGGCAACGACAGGGCGTTCAGGGCTTTCGGCCGATTCAGCGTGATGAAGCCCACCTGGCCGCGTACCTCGCTCAGCACGAGGGCTGCCTCATCGCTTGCTGCAGGGTTTTGTACATTCAGTCCAGCATTCGTCATTCGCGGTTTCTCCATCCAATCAGTTCATTGACTGCCAGTGCCCCGATCACCAGCGTACCGCCCAACAGCACATTGGGGCCAGGTACCTCATTGGCGCCGACCCAGGCCAGCAAGATGCCAAAAATCACTTCCAGCAAGCCCAGCAAAGACACTTCAGGGGCCTGCAGCACCCGGGTACACAGAACGGCCAGCGCCGAGGGAATTGCCAGCTGCACCAAGCCCAGCCCGGCCAGCAATACCAGATCGTGCGCTGAGGCCTGAAACGGCAAGGCCATGGGCAGGGTCACCAGGGATGAGAGCACAGCGCCGATCAACACAGCCGGAATCAGATCGACGTCGTGTCCTTGCGCGTGGGAATGTTGCGTGACGGTCCAGTTGGCGGCGCCGGAGATGGGAACGCATAAAGCCACCAAGGTGCCGAGCAGGCTGCCGCCTTGCGTGATCTGGCTGCCGTACATAAAGACGATGCCAGCGCCCGCCACCATGATGGCGACCCAGGTTCGCCATGCAATGCGATGCCCGATGAAGAGTCGCGCCGCCAGCGCCGTGAACAAGGGACCCAGCGCCATGGCGATCAACACATTGGCGACGCTGGTGAGCGTGATGGCCAGCATGAAAAAAGTGAACATCCCGGCCCAACAGGCACCGGAAATCCACAGTGCTGAGCCGCCGCTGCGCATTCGGCTGAAAACGCCACGCCCAAGGAATAGCGGCAGGATCACCAGCAGCGACAGCACGGTGAAGAAGCTGCGCCAAAAGGTCACCTCAAAACTACGAGCCTGCTCCAAATGGCGCGTGACAACCCCAGCGATGGACCACATCAGGGTCACCACCACCATCAAGAGAACGGCCCGGTTGTGGGTGAGCGTCACGCTTCTTCTTTAATCAGTTGGGGACAGAGCTTGTTCGCTTCGCGTAACTTCGGACTGTCCCACAAGAAATCGAAAGTTAACGACCCGCCCGCTTGCGCTCGCTCTCAGTCAGGTAACGCTTGCGCAGGCGAATCGACTTGGGCGTGATTTCGACCAGTTCGTCGTCTTCAATGAATTCCACACCGTATTCCAGCGTCAATTGGATCGGCGGGGTGATCTTGATCGCATCTTCCTTGCCACTGACGCGGAAGTTGGTCAGCTGTTTGGTGCGCGTGGCGTTGACCACCAGATCGTTGTCACGGTTGTGGATACCCACAATCATGCCTTCGTATACCGGATCATTGGCCGTCACAAACATACGGCCGCGGTCATCGAGTTTGCCCAGCGCGTAGTTGAAGATTTCACCCGCATCCATGGAAATCAGCACCCCATTTTTGCGCCCGCCGATGTCACCCCTGTGGGGCTCATAGCTGTCAAAAATGTTGGCGATCAGACCTGAGCCGCGCGTCAGGTTCAAAAATTCATTGGTAAAGCCAATCAGACCACGCGCCGGGATGCGGTATTCCAAACGGACACGGCCACGGCCATCGGGTTCCATGTTGATCAGGTCGCCCTTGCGCTCGCCCAAGGCTTGCATCACACCACCCTGGTGCTGCTCCTCAACGTCGATAGTCACCAGTTCGATTGGCTCATACTTTTCGCCATTGACCTCCTTGAGCACCACGCGCGGCTTGCTGACTGCCAACTCAAAACCTTCGCGGCGCATGTTTTCCAGCAAAATGGTCAAGTGCAGTTCGCCGCGACCCATGACTTCAAAGATACCTTCTTCGTCGGTTTCTTTGACGCGCAAGGCCACGTTGTGTTGCAGTTCTTTTTGCAAGCGGTCCCAAATCTGGCGGCTGGTGACGTACTTGCCCTCACGGCCCGCCAGCGGGCTGGTGTTAACGCAGAAGTTCATGGTCAGGGTCGGTTCGTCCACCTTGAGCATGGGCAGTGGTGCCGGATTGACGGGATCGGTGATGGTCACGCCAATGCCGATGTCAGCCAGGCCGTTGATCAGCACGATTTCACCTGGACCGGCTTCCGTGGTTTGGACGCGTTCCAGGCCCTGGAAGGTCAACACCTGGTTGATACGACCTTTGACGGCCTTGCCATCCGGACCTTCCATCACGACCACGTCCATCATGGGCCTGATCGTGCCCTGGCTGATGCGCCCGACACCAATCCGGCCGACAAAGGTCGAAAAGTCGAGCGCCGAAATTTGCAGTTGTAGCGGCGCTGCAGGGTCACCCTGTTGGTGCGGCACATGCTTGAGAATGGTGTTGAACAGGGCCGACATGTCAGGACCCCACTGCTCACCCTGGCCTCCCTCTTCCAGCGATGTCCAGCCGTTGATGCCGGAGGCGTAGACGACGGGGAAATCCAGCTGTTCGTCCGTGGCGCCTAGCTTGTCGAACAAATCAAACGCGGCGTTGACCACCCATTGGGGGCGCGCACCAGGCTTATCCACCTTGTTCACCACCAGGATTGGCTTAAGCCCCAAGGCCAAGGCCTTTTTGGTCACAAAACGCGTTTGGGGCATGGGGCCTTCCTGCGCATCGATCAGCAGCACCACGCCGTCGACCATGCTTAATGCACGTTCCACTTCACCGCCGAAGTCGGCGTGGCCGGGGGTATCGACGATGTTGATGTGCGTGCCTTCCCAGGTTACGGCGCAGTTCTTGGCCAGGATCGTGATGCCACGCTCTTTTTCGATGGCGTTGTTGTCCATCACGGTGTCAACCACCTTCTCATGCTCGGCAAAGGTGCCGGACTGGCGCAGTAATTGGTCGACCATGGTGGTCTTGCCATGATCGACGTGGGCGATGATGGCGATGTTTCGGATTTGTTTATGGGACATAGTTCACTTTCTTAATTAGTCGAGGACAGGGCGCCGCTGCGCTCGAAGTCTGTCCCACAATCATTCAAAATCTGCTCAATTTCCAGCGGACTCAATAGCCGCCCTGGTATCAGTTCGCCCGCGCTAACATGGGCACTGCCCAGCAAAGCGCGGGGCGTTTCGGCATAAACGGCGACTTGCCCGTTGTCAGGCCAGTCTCCCCGGCGGCGCAGGCCACTCAGGAAACGCCCTGCATTCTCAGTGTCCAGCGTGACCACCGTGTGCTCGCTCAGCAGCGACTCCACCGGCAGCAGCTGGCTCAATCTCTCTTCATCCGTCATCGCCTCCAGTGCCGCCAGCGTCACACACTGCGACACATGGAAGCCTCCGGTCTCAATCCGGCGCAGCGCTATCAAATGCGCACCACATCCCAGGGCTTCGCCGATATCCTCGGCCAGCGTCCGGATGTAAGTGCCCTTGCTGCACTTAACTATCATTTTAATAGCTTGTTGCGCACTGCCCACGGGGGCTAGAGCCATATTTAGCTTATAAATTGTGACTTCGCGGGCGTCCCGCTCCACCTCAATACCGGCCCGCGCGTATTCGTACAGGGCTTTGCCGTCTTTCTTCAAGGCACTGTGCATCGGCGGTAGCTGCCGGATCAGCCCGGTAAACCTGAGCGCCACATCCTTGACATCCTGTGCTGTCACCTTGACAGGCCGCTCTGCAATCACCTCGCCCTCGGCGTCGCCGGTGGTGGTTTTCACACCCAGTCGCGCCACCGCCTCGTACGTTTTGTCCGCCTCCAACTGAAGCTGGCTGAACTTGGTGGCAGCACCAAAGCACAGCGGCAACAGACCCGTGGCCAGTGGATCGAGCGTGCCGGTGTGGCCCGCCTTCTCGGCCCGCATGAGCCATTTGGCTTTTTGCAAGGCGTCATTGCTCGACAGACCTAAAGGCTTGTCCAGCAACAGCACCCCATGCACGGGGCGCCTGGCAACCCGTGCACGCGGCGCATTCATGTGGTTCAGTCTTCCTTGGCACGGGAGGCCACCGCGCGCGCGATCAAGGCGTTCATGTCAGCGGCGCGCTCCGTGGTCTGGTCATACACAAAATGCAGGGTCGGCACGGTATGAATATGCAAGCGCTTGAACAGACCGGCCCGCAAAAAACCCGCCGCCTGATTAAGGCCTTCGGTGCAAAGCTTCGAATCCCCGGCCAGCAAGCTGAAGAACACTTTGGCGTGTGCGTAATCGGGCGTGACTTCCACGCCCTGGATCGTGACCATGCCCACCCGCGGGTCTTTGAGCTCACGCGCGATCAGCTCGGTCAGATCCCGCTGGATCTGATCGGCGACCTTGAAGGCGCGGTTGGGGGTTTTTGACTTTTTACGCACGATTTACAGCGAGTGCATCAAAGCGAGCGCGCCACTTCGCGGATTTCAAAGAATTCCAGCACGTCACCCTCTTGGATGTCGTTGTAGTTCTTGATATTCAAACCGCAATCAAAGCCTTCACGCACTTCCCTGACATCGTCCTTGAAACGCTTGAGCGAGTCGAGTTCACCCGTGAAGATGACCATGTTGTCGCGCAGCAAACGCAGCCGTGCGGTGCGCCGCACCACACCGGCAGTGACCATACAGCCAGCGATCGTGCCGATCTTGGACACCTTGAAAATCTGGCGAATTTCGGCGGTACCAATGACTTCTTCTTTCTTGTCCGGCGTCAGCATGCCCGACATGGCGAGCTTGAGTTCATCCACGGCGTCATAAATGATGTCGTAGTAACGAATGTCCACGCCATTGTTCTCGGCCAGCTTGCGCGCACCGGCGTCGGCTCGGGTGTTGAAACCGATGATGACGGCCTTGGAGGCAATCGCCAGGTTCACATCCGACTCGCTGATGGCACCCACTGCGGTGTACACCAGTTGCACCTTGACTTCGTCGGTCGAGAGCTTGAGCAAGGACTGCGCCAGCGCTTCCTGCGAACCCTGCACATCAGCCTTGATGATGATCGGCACCATCTTGACCTCGCCTGCGGCCATGTCGGTAAACATGTTCTCGAGCTTGGCGGCTTGCTGCTTGGCCAGTTTGGTGTGACGGAACTTGCCAGCGCGGTAAGTGGCAATTTCACGGGCCCGGCGTTCGTCGGACATCACCATGAACTCGTCACCGGCTTGCGGCACTTCCGTCAGGCCCTGGATTTCGATCGGAATCGAA
>DATCIC010000014.1:0-2304 GCA_036508025.1 Rhodoferax sp.
CGGTGCTCAACCGCATGCTGAGCGCTAGACGCCCGAACTCCGTGCGCACTTCAGCAGCTGCCGTCTAAGCCCCTGCGGGGTTGGGGTAACCACGGTCTTAGCGGTATCCATGCACCAACGCCCATCAGCAACCGAGCGCGTGCGCGTCACCCGCGCCGACGATGTCACGACCCTGTCATAAAGCCTGCATAAGCTTCGTCCGGGCTGATAGGCCTTCCCCAGGCTTCACTCATTGACCCCTTTCACTCAATCAACTCCAGGACATCCATGCAAGCTTCCAAGATAACCGTGTTGAACACGTCGCTGACCCTCCTTGCCGCCTCGATCCTCGCCGCTTGCGGAGGTGGCGGCAGCAGCGGCTCAACCACGCCGGCGAGCGTGACGATTAGCGGCGTGGTCACCGCCACCAGCTTCACGCCCGGCAGCGCGACCGATCCGACGGTCGCTGCCGCCTACTACCAGGGCGCCAAAGTCTGCGTCGATGCCAACGGCAACGGCGTGTGCGATGCCAGCGAGAACCCGGCGACGACCGACAGCAAGGGTAAGTTCACCTTGACAGTGTCGGCCAATGGCCCCCTGATCGCCGACATCGGCACCACCGCGATCAACACCGGTAGCGGCGCCAAGGTCGCCAGCCGCGACGTGCTGCGCGCGTCACTTGACCAAGTGATCGAACAGTCGGGCGTCGTCGTGATCAGCCCACTGTCGTCCGAAGTCGTGCGCCTGGTCGAAGCCAACGGCACAAGCTACGCAATTGAGAAGCAGAACGTCGCAACGCGCCTTGGCGTTTCGGTGGCAAAAGTCCTGACCGACGTCAACACCGTGACCGGCGCCGACCAGACCGCGATGCTCGCCGAGTCCAAAGCGCTCGACAACCGCTTCACCTACGCCATCACCAAGCTCGACCGCGGCGATCTCTACCCCGACGCACTGGCCGTGCCCGGCGGCGACCCGCGCCTCACCGCCATGAGCAACGTGTCACAGCTGACCGCACCGAAGGGTGCGGACACCCGCGCCAAGATCACCTTCGCGCAGGCCCAACAGGCGGCGTTCAACATCGAAGGCATCCCGCGCTACGACAATATTTTTGTGGTGATGCTTGAGAACAAAGGGACCAAGTCGATCCTGAACTCGGCGTATGCCCCGAAGATCAACGCGCTGCTGCAGGCCGGCAATCAGTTGACCAACTACTACGCAACCGGCAACCCGAGTGAGCCCAACTACACTGCGCTCGGCGGCGCCGACGACTTCGGCATCGCCGACGACAGCCAGTGGAACTGCGATGCGACCGGCCTGAACGCGGTGCAGGATCTACCGGTGCCCGACAATACCCAGCCCGGGATGGCCAACTCGCCGTTTAAACCCACCTGCACGCAGGCCTCATTGGTCAATCACAACATCATCGGCAAGCCCAACCTGTTCAACGCACTCACTGCGGCTGGTCTGACCTGGCGCACCTACAGCGAATCGATGAACCCGGGACAGGACTTCCGCACTGACAGCGTCGCCAACGCAGCCGTCATCGCGCCCGACAACATCTATGCACCGGGCAGCGTGGGCGGCAACGCTACGCAGATCGGCACCACCGGCCTTAACCTGCCGCTGCCGGCTGGCCTATACAAGACCAAACACCATCCGGGCATGGCCTACCAGAATGTGCGCAGTGCGCCGGAATGGAAGTACAGCAACCGCACGATGGGCGGTGGCCAGTGGGACACTGTGCTGAAGAACGGCACGGCCTACGCAATCCCGAAGAGCTATGACTTCGATCAATTCGGCACTGACCTGACCGGTAGTAAAGTAGGGGCGCTGAACTTCATCATGCCGGACCAGTGCGACGACATGCATGGCATCACCGTGACCGGTACCATCCCCGGCAGCGCGACCGTGGTCACTGCGGGCGACTGCGGCGGCAACGCGATCATCACGCGCGGCGACAACTACACCGACGCTGTGGTGAAGAAGATCCAGGCCTCGGCGCTGTGGAAGAACCCGCAAAAGCGCGTAGCGATCATCGTGATGTTCGACGAAGGCACGGCCACAACGGGCTTCAACTCGTGCTGCGGCTGGAATGTGGCGAACAGCGTCTTGGCGCAACCGCTGAAGGACAATGGCGACGGAACGTTCTCGTCGGACGCCAGCATCGTCGGCTACAACAAGGGAAACCGTGGCCACGGCCAGAGCATCTTTGGCATTCTGACCAACCAGGCGAGCGCACCGAAGGGCGTGTTTGACAACGATGCCTACAGCCACTTTTCGCTGGTGCGCACCTTCCAGAACATGTTCGGCCTGGCTGACCCCGCC
>DATCIC010000015.1:0-12022 GCA_036508025.1 Rhodoferax sp.
CGGCGGCGGGGGCAATCGCCAGGCAGTCGCCCGATGAGATGTAGCCGATCACCGCATCCACTTTTTGCCGCTGCACCAGGTTACGGAATTCCTCGGTTTGCTTGGTAGCACCGCCGTTTTCGTCGAGCAGGACCATTTCGATTTCCAGACCGTTGATGCCCTTCTTGCCGTAGGGAGCGGGCACCTTGCCGTTGTTCAAGGCTTCAACCAACAGCTTCGCGCTATTTGCCGCCGGCACGCCAAAGGGACCGGCTGCCGCTCCTGACAGGAAGGTGACCACGCCGATGCGGTACTTGCCGTTGTCGGCAGCGTTGGCACCGGTGGACACCGCGGCCATCAGCGCAAGCGTTGCGGCGATAGCCGACAGGCGGAACGTGTGGTGCGAATTGCACAATTTGGATTGCATGAATGACTCCTAGTTAGTTGGTTGGCTTTGGTCCGAAGAATTGCTGATAGCCAGCCAGGAGTGCAGATGCGGTGCATAACGCCGCAATTTGCTTAAGGCTCAGCTTCATTAAGTCTCCAGGTTTATGTGGCCGCGGACATCGCATTGCCACCTTGGTTTGCAGTAACGATCTGCCAACCGGTTTCAACTTTAATGGCCAAGTCATTGCAATTGCAATGCAAATGCTAGGGAAATTCCCTATATCAAATACTGATTCTGAATTCATAAAATTCTCCCAATGAAAAATGAATGCCAATCTTCAATAATGAAAGAAACTAAAGTGATGATTTGCATTAAGTTAGGGATAAATTTGTTCTATAAATGCAATAGTTATGCACATTGAATGCAATTTGCATTCAATTTCCTACTGATTTTGAAATCGTTTTGCGGCCACAATCAACGCAATGTCAGAGCCGATACCACTCACCCGAAGGGTTTATGTCTAGTCCAGATCCGAAAAAAAGTGTCCTCCTTCAGGACATCGCTGACGCACTCAAGCTCTCTACGTCCACAATTTCGCGAGCGCTTGCGGGCCATCAGACCATTAGTCAAGAGACTCGAGATGCGGTGCAACAGGCAGCCGTCTCCATGGGCTATGCATCCAAGCGTCCGGGGAAAAAGAAAAGAAATCTTCCCACGCGCACGGTTGGTGTACTGCTGAGCGTGGATCAACTGCACAACCGCTTCATGACCATGGTGCTGGAGCACATCCATCAAGACATGCTGGAGTTTCGCTACCATGTTGTGGTGCTCATTGACCCGATGAATTCAGCCAACGACGCGGGACACCTCTCGACTTTCCGCCCAATCATTGATGGATACCTAGAGGGCATGATATTGCTGTCGGCTACCATCGACTCGTTTATGGTTCGTGAGCTCCAAAGACTGGGCGTCCCGGTCGTACTGGCTGTGAGGTCGATGGACGACTCAACAGTCGACATCGTAGAGTCAGACAACTTGTCCGGTGGCGCTGAAATCATGCGGCACTTGTATGAACTCGGCCATCGCCGTATTGGTTTGGTGATGGGGCCCGAGAACTCTTCAACCAGTCGAGACCGTGCCAGGGGAGCGCTCAGCTACCTTCGTGGGAAAGGTGTGCCTGCCGAAAATACGCCCGTCATGTGGAACACATTCAGCTACGAGTCCGGTTACTCATGCTCGAGCCAGATGCTTGAGCTTCAAAATCCTGTGACCGCGATCATGGCCGCGGGCGACTCCATAGCATTGGGTGTGCTTGATGCTGCGCGCACAAAAAACATTGACGTTCCCACACAGTTATCAGTTGTGGGTTTTGACAATATTCCTTTGTCCGGCTCAAGGCTCATCAGCCTGACTACCATTGATTCTTCCGCAAAGGAACTGGCGCGTGTTGCTTGCCGCCGAATGTTGGACCGCATCCGCAATGGTCTCTTAACGCCAGCAACACGCGACGTGATGCCCGTACAACTGGTCCGACGTGATACCTCCGCACCGCCCCGACAAGTCTGAATCCACACCAGGCGGCCCATCATGGATCATGATGCCGGCCCATTGCGCACCAGTGCCTCAGGTGTCGATGACCGAGCCGCGGCCTGGCTTCCCCCACCTTGCGGCGCGCCAGTGGCTGGACACCGTCAGATCCGGTAGCCTTTAAAATTCACCTTTCCAAGGAGCGTTGCAGCGGACTGCACGGCCCGTCAGGCTTGGAATCTTCGGCGTGGTTCAAAAACGCTAGTTTTTGGGTAACACTGACGTGCCAATCCCTCCCTCAAAAATTCGGGATATTTCGCAGAATTCGGAAATTGTCGGGGGCTTGTGTCACCCCATCGGGTCAGCCTCGCAGAGGCTGCGGTATGCGGTAGTCCGAACCCAAGCAGCGTGAGCCAATGCGCATGCGCTTGCCCCGTCATCAACTGCCTGGGACTCTTGCCCGCCCGCTCAGGAACCCTGCTGCGCAGAAATGTGCGGTGGTTCAGAAAGAACTGCAGCAAACTCAGGTACTCAGCGCCGAGCTGGCGACGCAACGTGAAATAGTTGCGCAGCCGGGAATTGAAGTTCTCCACCATTGGGGTCTGAGATGCAGTGGAACGGAAAACCGGGTTAAGCAGTCAATTTAAATGGACAAATGAATTAAGGCTGTGGGTCGGCCTTCCATTTTTCATGCTTCGCCCGGATCTGCCGGGTCACGCAAAGGCCGTAACTCACCCTTGGCCACAGCCTTTGGCATCGAGAAAGAATAGCGACCCATCATGTTGATGTGCTCATGGAGCAGCGGAGAAAGCCTGGCGACATCCGCATCGTTGACGGAGTCACCATTGGCGCGCAATTGGGTCAAAGCGGCTTGCATGTAGCTGGTGTTACCCAGGTTTGAACCATGCCAACCACACAACCATGCCAGTTACGAAAACTGCCAAGACCATTGCGAGAACGAGTTTTTTTGCCCGCATACGGTGCTGTTTTTGAGTGGCTGGCTTCAAGCCTGGGTCCGACGCAGTTGCGGCATCAGGAGCGCTCCCAGCAGGGCGAGAAAAGCCAACCCAAGGCCTACCATGAAAATGGCGTTAGTGACGCCGGTGGTGCGCACCAATGCTCCGGCTGCTACGCCTGAAGCGGCGGGAATCACTTGGGAAATGATGGAGTAGATGCTCATGATGCGCCCGCGCATGGCCTCGGGCGCTTGGCCCTGAATACCGGCAATGACAAAGCTGATCACCATGCCGCCCAGCAGACCCATGCCGCCCAGCGCGGTGGCTGATGCCGCTGCACTGCTCCAGTAACTCAAGGAGGAAAACAGTAGGCTGGCAGTTATGGTGCCGGCAAAGATGGCGGCGCCATGGTGTAGGTGTTTGCTCAGCGACAAGGCCGATACGCCGCCTGCGATCAGCGTCAGCGCCATCAGGCCCAGATAGCCGCCACGCTGCAACTCGGACAGTCCCAGCACTTCTCGCGCCAGCTTGGGCAGCAAAATCTGCATCGGCCCGGTCATGGCATAGGCCATGATGGCGGCCAAAATCAGTTGGGTCAGCAGCGGGTTAGCGTGCACGGCGGCAAAGCCTTCGCCCAGCTCTCTCACAACCCCTTGACCGGGTCGGTCGCTGCCCCGGGTGTGGGTGCCCAGCAGCAACAGGGAAGACGCTGCAAACAGTCCCATACCCGTGGCAAACACGGCCGGCCAGCCATAGTGGCTGCGCACCACGCCAATCACCACCGGTGCCAGACCAAAGCCCAGCAGTACCTGCAGGTTAAAGATGATGGTGGCCGGGCGTAGTTTGTCCGCTGGGGCGATTTGCCCCAAGGTTGCCAGACGTGCGGGGCCGACAAAAGACCAGGCCAGTCCTCCTAGAAAAGCCGAGAACAGCGTCCAGCCGACACGGGTCTGATCGCTAGCGCCACCATCGGTCCACCACAAGCCTGCCAGACTCAACAGAAAAAGCGCTTGCGCCGCGTGGATCACTCGGGTGGGAGAGATGCGGTCGCACAACACACCGGCAAACCAGCCAAAAATGAGGGACGTACCAAACGACAGACCAAAGCCAATGCCCGACAACAGATCAGACCCCACCTTTTCCTGCAGGTACAGGATCACGGTGTAGTTGACCATGTGCCCGCCTGTGAAGGCCAGCAGACAGGACAGGTAAAAACGGGGCATGGAGTTTTGCATTTGTGTGGTTTAGCGCGGCGTGATTTCAATCAGCGTGGGCTGCGCGTCTTCAATATGCCAACCGGGGAACGATGCGCTGGTGACGTACACCTGTCCCTTGGGCGAGATTTCCACGTCGCGTGTGAAGGTGACGCGGCGTTGCATGGGAATCTGAGTCCACGCTTGCGTGGCAATGTCGAGCCGGTACACCGAGTCGGAGTTGGTGCCGTTGACCCACACCTGGTGGCGTGCCAGATCTATGTTGAGGGAGTAGGGTGTTTCACTGCCTTGAGGGATGAGGGGCAAGTCGAAACGCGTGAATTCTCCGGTTTTAGGTGCGTAGCGGGCAATTTGGGATTCATTGAACGCCACGATCCACAGGTTGCCATCGCGGTCGGCCCGCAGGCGCCGGGGCGCTTTGAACGGTGTCTTGATCATCGTCACGGTGCCGGTGTCGGGATCCACGGATGCGATCTCGTCGGTGTGCAGGCGTGCAATCCAGGCTTTGCCGTCAGGGGTGATGTCGATGCCGTAGGGCAGGGGCACGCCGGTAGACACATGGTCTACGTTCACATAGTTGGCGACCGGGATGCCCCAGCCCAGCAGCTTGAAGATGAAAGGCGTGAGCTTGACGGTGACGCGCTCCATGAAACTGCGAAACGGCAAGTCGTACAGCGTGTATTTCCGGGTCGCTCTGTCAAACATCCCCACCTGGTTGCTTAGTGCCAGGGTGAACCACACGCGGTCCTTTTTATCGAAGCGCACCGTGTGCGGATAGAAACCACTGTCCATCTCGTGCACGCTGAAGGTCTTGGTCTGGGGGTTGAACTCGATCAGCCGGCGCTGATACGACGGGGTGATGAAAATGTGTCCGTCCTTGGGTGATTCCGCCAGCGAGTGGATGCCCTGGTAGGTCTCGTGCTTGGGGAAATCGCGCAGGCGCCCGGTCAGCAAACCACCCAACTTGTCTCCCGGCTGCGGCGGTATTTTGTACACGGTGTACTTGCCGGTGGTGGGGTCAATCTCATACACGCGATCTTGCAGGTTGTCGCCTACATAGACCAAACCATTGGAGTGCAGCAGCAGGTCATGCATTTGCGACATGGCGTCGCCAATCGGCATTTCTCTGATCGTGGTTCCCGCCAGTGTCGGGGACCAGGGCGTTCCCTGTGGGACCAGGGAAGGGTTGGCGTTGATCTTCTTCCAATGCGCTTCCAACAGGGCGGGGATTTTGCCTTGTGCGTCACTGGACAAGCGTGCACCGTAGCGCACCATTCGTTTCATGGCCTCGTCCCACTCCTGAGCACTGCGGTCGCGTCTCAGGAAGGCACTGCCTTGCTGGTGGCAGAAGTTGCATTGCAGCATGAACTCTTTTTTCATGCCCACATCGCCAAAGTCGATGGTCGAGGCCCATGCGTTGGCGGGTTGCTGTGCGGCCAAAGCTGCGGGGTCATTTTCCGCGCTCATCACCAGGGGTTTACCCAGTTCATTGCTCGCAATCGTGCGGTCCTGGTAGCCCGGTTTGCGCAAGCGAATTTGCCATGGGTGCTCGTCCGCGGGCAGGTCAGCGCGCCCTGCGGCGTCGGTGAAGCGGGCCATCTCAAACCATGCCTGTTGGGGCTTGCCACTGGCGGCATAGCCGTTGTCCGATGTATCCACCACTGCGGGCTTGATCGGCTGGCGGCTCACCATCACCGTGGCAAGGGGCTTGCCGCTGGGGTCGGTCACGCTGATGGGCAAGGCCTGGGCGTTTGCCAGGAGGTAATTGGCAGCAATGAAGGCCAGGGTTGCAAAATGCAGTTTCATGTTTCAGTCTCCTCCTATTTGGTTTCAAATTCAGCGCTGACGCGGCGCTTCATGGTGCGGGCATAGAAAGCGGGCGTTAGCTTGTTGACCCACCACGCCAAACGCGAGGTGCGGTCGGGTAGCAGCAGGGCTTTGCCTTGCGCAATCGACTCAAAAATTTGTTGCGCGATGTCAGCCGGGTCAGACTCTCCGCCGGTCGTTATCCGCGGTGACGTGGCCGACACACCTGAGCCTCCCAACGCTGAACCACCAATGCCGGTGGCAATAAAAGACGGGCAGATCAGCGTGACCTGAACACCCATGTCTTCGACTTCCGTGCGCAAGCTGTCAAAAAATCCATGCAAGGCGTGCTTGCTCGCCGCATAGCCGGTGCGCCCCAACAGCGGCGCGTACCCCGCGACGCTGGAAATCGCCGCCACGACGCCACGGCTGGCTATCAAATGGGGCAGGGCCGCACGGGTGAGTTGCATGGCGCCAAAGAAGTTGACTTCCATCACATGCCGTATCACGCCGGGGTCAGTGTCAGTGAGCAGGCTGCGGTGCGAGATGCCGGCGTTGTTCACCAGGACATCCAGCGCACCAAAGTGCGCAAGGGTCTTCGCCACCGCTCCTGTGCATACATCCGGGTCTGCGATATTGCCTGCAAGGGCCAGCGTTCCCGTCGGCAGAGCCGCTACCAGCATATTCAGCTTTGCCTGGTCCAGATCCATGGCCGCTATGCGCACCCCGGCTTGCGCGCAACGGTGGCACAGAGCGGCGCCCAGCCCACCAGCAGCACCGGTGATAAGCACCACCTTGCCAAATAAATTGCGCTTGTGCATGTTCTTCAAGGTCTATTGGGTGTTCTGTCGCGAGTTTCGGTACAAGTCAAACACCTGCGCCGACGTCAGTTTGGGCACATAGCCAAACTCTTCTTTCAGTCGCGTGTTCAACAACACCGGGCGGTAGCGCAAAAAGTCGATTTGCTCAGGGCCGTACTGAGTGAGGTTCAATTTCTTGAGTACCCACAGCGCGGCTTGAATCAGGCCTGCGGGTAATACGCGGCAGCGCTTTCCCAGGCGCTCGGCAATTTCAAAAATACTCAGCTTGCCGTCACCCGCCACATTGAAAATTCCCACCTTGGCGGAGTCAATGCCGTGCAGGATGGCTCCCACCACGTCCTGGTCATAGACGAACACAAACGGGCTGTCGGAACCCGCAATCGCCAACAGCTTGGGTTTCTCAAACAGGTCGGTGATCTGATTGCGCACCGTGGGGCCCAGGATAGTGCCAATGCGAAAAATAATTTGTTCCAGTTCGGGGTACTGTTGGCGGTAGTCCAGCAGCATTTCCTCCACCAGACGTTTGTGGCACGCGTAGGCAAACACCTCGTTGCCACGAATGGCATCGGTTTCCACGAGCCACTCCGGGTTGTCCGCGTAGTAGCCGTAGGCCGCGCCACTGCTGGAGACGATGACGCGTTTGACGCCATGTCTGACACAGGCTTGCAGGAGATTGCGGGTGCCGTTTACGTCAACGTCGTACTCAAACGCCCGGTTGCTGTTTTTGCCGGGAGTGACGATGCTGGCCAGGTGAACGATTACATCGGGCGCATGGCGTCCCACAATGGCATCCACTTCGGGTGCGCGAATGTCTGCGACTTCATAGACCACGCCCGGCAAACGGGCAGAGGGTTCGCGCACATCGAGCGCAACCACCAACAGATCACTGCGTTGAGCCAGCGCCGCAACCGTTTGGCTCCCCAGATAGCCGGCGCTACCGGTCACCAAAACAATTCTTTGTGTCATGTTGGTTACCGTGTTTTAGGTGCCGATGAAGGGAGTGGGTCGCGCCGGCTCCAGAAGGTCGCCAGCGCGAGTCCGGAGACGATGTGCCAGATTCCCCACCACGCGGTGATGATGGCCATGCCGCCCAGACCGTTGAACAGGTTGAAGATCAGGATGAGGCCAAGGCCCGAGTTCTGGATACCCATCTCGAAGGTGACGGCCCGGCGGTCGCGGGAGTTCAAACCGAGCACGGTGGACAGAGAAAAGCCGGTCACCAGCGCCAGACCGTTGTGGATGAACACCACCATCACCACAAACTCAATGTATTGCATGAACAGTTGGAAGTTGGCTGCCAGAGCACCAACCACAAACAGTGCAAAAACCATCATCGAAAAACGTTTCATGGGTGTTTCTGCCCATGCCGCAAAGGTTGGAAATTTGTGAGCTACCACCATGCCCGCGACCAAAGGTAAGCCCAACAGAATCACAATGTCTTTGAGCATCACCAGCGGGTCCAGCGAGATAGACCGCATCAGGTCATGGGTGACCGGGTGCAAGTTGCCCCAGAAATTGAAGTTCAGCGGCGTCATCACAATCGCCAGTGCAGTCGACACCGCGCTGGCACTCACCGACAGCGCGGTGTTGCCTTTGCTCAGGTGCGTCAAAAAATTGGACAGGTGACCTGCCGGGCATGAAGAAACCAAAAGCATGCCAAGCGCGATGCTGGGCACGGGGTTAATGATCCAGATGAGCATGTAGGTCATTGCTGGGAAAATAATGTGGTGCCCTACAGTCGCCAACAACAATCCTTTTGGGGTCTTGAAGGCGGTTCGGAAATCGGATATTCGCAGGTCCAGCGCAATGCCGAACATGACCAATCCCAAAATCATGTTGAGCCCGGCCAGTGCGGCGGGGTTGAAGTGCAGTTGCACTTGGTCAATAGGCAACATAGGTGTCTCGTCGTTATGGGTATTCTTGTATCTTGATTCCCATTTACGATGCTAAGTCCTTGCCCTTAGTTTTGCCTTGTCCCACAATGCATTTTTTTGTCAATTCGCGCCAAATATTGCGCAACAACAACAAGGGTAAACCCGTGGAATCAACGAGCAGTGTGGGGGCTGGTTATGTCGCCGGCTTGCTGGAAGTGGTGGCGCGCGCCGGTGTGTCACGTGCGGCGCTCATGCGGCATGCGGGCCTGGCCGCTGTGGCCGACTCCGGGCCCAACACCCGCATGCCCATGGCAGATGTCATCGCCTTGTTTCAGTCCGCCCTGGCGTTGACCGGACGCGATGACCTGGGGCTGGAATTTGGACGTCGGGTGCGTCCTGGCACGTTCAATGTGCTGGGCTACGCGCTGATGACTTGCAAAACACTGGGCGACGCGATTGCCCTGGTGCCCCATTACCGCCGCCTGGTGTTTGACATTGGTTACAGCGAGATGCGCTTTCTGGCCACCGACCAGGAAGCACGGCTGGGCTGGCAAGTGGTGTCCGAAGCGTTGCCCTATTGCACCAGTTTGGCCGAGTCCCTGATTGCCAGTTGGTTCACCTTTGGCCGCTGGATTGCGGGTGTGGAATTGCCACTCAAGGAAATTCTATTTCTTCATGAAGAACCACGCGACCCCCGTGTGTACGCAGAATTTTTTGGCTGCCCGGTACGATTTTCTGCCGGCGAAAACGCGCTGGTCTTCTCACGCTCGCTGTTGGACATGCCCTTGGTGCAGGCAGATGAGACTTTGCACCTGGCCATGCGTGAACAAGCCCGTGCTGCCATGGAATCTGTTTTCAAGGAGCAGGATCTGGCGTACCGCTTGCGCCAGGCACTCATTCCCTTGATGCCCAAGTGCGACGCTACCCTGGAAAAGGCCGCCGCAGCACTGGCCCTGTCGCCACGCTCGCTGCAGCGCAGATTGGGGGAGGCTTCATTGACGTTTCAGGGCGTTCTGGACACAGTGCGCAAAGATCTGGCACGTGTGTATTTGTGCGATCCTGCCTTGAGTGCACTGGACGTGGCCTTACTGCTGGGTTACGCCGAGCAAAGCTCATTCACGCGGGCGTTCAAACTGTGGTTTTCCACAACACCATCCGATTGGCGGCGCACACTGAAAACGGTGTGACTTTCATTTCCATTGGGCCAGCAATCGGGGCAGTAGCAACGGCTCTGTCGCAGTAAGCGTAAACGACAATCCGGGTCATGCTTGATTTCCGAAAAAGTTTGATCAACGGCACCGTGAACAAGGTTCTAAAACGGCTTCACTATCCGCTGGAAGTGATGGTCACATGCGTACGCTGGTACGTGGCCTACCCATTGAGCCTGCGACATGTTGAGGAACTGGTGCACGAGCGCGGTGTTTTCGTTGATCACTCCACCGTGCATCGCTGGGCAATCAAAATGTTGCCGGTGCTGGCGGCAGTCTTTCGTAAACGCAAATGCCCCGTAGGCTCAAGCTGGCGAATGGACGAGACCTACATCAAAGTGGCAGGTCACTGGAAGTACCTTTACCGCGCCGTTGATCGCGCCGTTGATACAGTGGATTTTCTATTGACTGCCAAGCGAGATAGGGCTGCGGCGAGACGCTTTCTCGAGCGCGCCATCAACCTGCACGACGTGCCTGAGAAGATCACTATCGACAAGAGCGGCGCCAACACGGCCGCCATTGAAAGCGTCAAGGCTGACGCCTGTGTCGACATCCTGATGCGCCAAAACAAGTACCTCAACAACATCGTCGAGCAGGACCACCGTGCGGTCAAGACAATCACAGGACCGATGCTCGGATTCAAGTCGTCTCGGAGTGCTCGAATCATCATCGCCGGCATCGAGACTATGCACATGATCAAGAAGGGGCAGATGAACTGCCCCGAAGGCGCAACCCTGTCCGCAGCAAAGCAGTTCTACAGCCTCGCAGGTTGATCACCAGGTCGGCGACGCAACTCCTTTCGGCCAGACTCCACTATTGCGACAGAACCGTTTTGGGAGGGGAATCAGCCGGCATCATGCCAGTTCGCGGAAATCACGGCGGATTTCTGATTTATTCAACAACGCCCCAGTCAAGGCAGCATCTGCGAGATCCCGCGGGCGCTGTGGAGCAAGACCGGCAGCAGGATGTCTTGTGCCGTTCTGACATTGGTTCGGTTGGCTTGCCCGCTGATGTTGATTGCGGCGATCGTCCGCCCTGCCTGATTAGTGATGGGAGCGGCCAATGAAATCAGGCCTTCTTCCAGTTCCTGATTCACCAAGGACCAGCCCTGTTTTCGCACCTGGCGAATCTTGACCAGCAAGGCGTCGAGTCGGGTTACTGTGTGCCGGGTCAATGGTCGCGGATTGGACGCTTCCAGGCGTTTCACAAGTTCATCGTTTGGCAAATCTGCCAACAAGACGCGACCCAAGGACGTGCAATAAGCTGGTAGACGAGAGCCGACGCCCAGGGTATTGCGCATGATCTTGTGCGTCGGAACGCGCAGCACATACACAATGTCGATGCCGTCCAGCACAGCTGCCGAGCACGACTCCTTGACTTGTTCCACAAGTTCTTCCATCACTGGTTCGGCCAGGTTCCAGATCGGCATCGAGGACAGGTAGGCAAAGCCAAGATCAAGAATGCGCGGCGTCAGGCGAAACAGCCTGCCATCAATTTCCACATAGCCGAGGTTTTGCAGGGTCAGCAGGATGCGGCGTGCACCGGCGCGGGTCAGTCCGCTGCGGGCAGCCACCTCGGTCAAGGTTTGCCGCGGCGCTTGCGCACTGAACGAACGTATGACTTCCAGTCCGCGTGCGAAGGACTGTACGTAACTGTCGCTTGGTTTGGGCGGTGGCTCGCCGGCTGGGTTAAGCATGATGTTAACAAAATGATATAGTATTCATTATACGAACTATTATTCTGTAGGCGAACATTTCGACGGGCCGATTACCAGTTTTTTGGAATCAGGAAAAATATTTGAGGAGACGGTAGATGATCAACAAAATAGCGACCTCGGTGGCTGACGCGCTGATCGACATCCAGAACGGTGCCACAGTGATGATCGGAGGTTTCGGCACCGCCGGTATACCCACTGAACTCATCGACGGCCTTATCGCGCAGGGCGCCAAAGACCTCACTGTGGTGAATAACAACGCCGGCAATGGTGACACCGGACTAGCTGCATTGCTCAAGGCCGGGCGAGTACGCAAGATCATCTGCAGTTTTCCGCGTCAGACCGACAGTCAAGTGTTCGACGGGCTTTATCGCAGTGGAAAACTTGAGTTGGAGTTGGTGCCTCAGGGCAATCTGGCCGAACGCATCCGAGCGGCTGGCGCGGGCATCGGCGCGTTCTTCACACCCACTGGTTTTGGCACCGAGTTGGCCAAGGGCAAGGAATGTCGCGAAATCAATGGCAGGAATTACGTGCT
>DATCIC010000016.1:0-6578 GCA_036508025.1 Rhodoferax sp.
GTCACCGACATTGCCGCAGCCACACAGGGCGTCATTGTTGTCGCTCACAAACAGATGCCCGGCGTGCCCGGCATTGCCGTTTTTGCCACGCAGCACATGGCCGTCCACACACAGGCCCACGCCAATGCCGGTGCTCCAGGTGACGTAGGCGCAGTTGGCCAGCGCTTGGCCGTTGATCTGTAGCGCGCCCCAACGCCGTTCGGCCTCCAAAGCACCGATGCCGTCGTTTTCAACCCGCACCTTGGCAAAAACCCGGCGCAACGGCGCCTCCAGCAAGGCGGTATGCCAGTCATTGGGCAGGCCGCGTGCCTTGCCTGCCAAGCCACCGCAAATATTGGGCGCCGCCAGTTCCACCAAGCCCTGGTTCAACACAAAGGGGCCGCAGGAGGCCACCCCCAGCGCCGACAGATCGCCTGTTGCCACGCCCGATGCAGCGCAGCTCTGCCCGACCAGACGGATGATTTGCAAGGCCAGAGCATCATTCGCGCCTTCTTTGGCCGTCGGCTCGGTCACCCGGCCGCGCACGCCTTGTGCGTCGGCGATGCTGACCGCCACTTTGGTGCCGCCAATGTCCACGCAAGCGACTGGCGCGGCGCCCGCTGCCAGGCGAAATTCGCCAGATAAAACGTTTTGATTCATGGTGTTCATTTCAACAAGGGTGCCGAGCCAAAGCAGGGTGGGAAGGCGCTGTTCACGTCCGGCCGTAGTCGTCTCCCAGGCGCACGATGTCATCTTCGCCCAGGTAGTGGCCAAACTGAATTTCAATGATTTCAACCGGGGCGGTGCACTTGTCCGATGGCGATGTCCACGTGGCCACCCGGTACCAGGGTCAACACCTGCTCACCCACCGTGACGTGGGCCTGGCCCAGCACCACGACCCAGTGTTCGGCGCGCTGCAGGTGCTTTTGCAGGCTGAGTTGCTGCCCCGGATTGACGCGGATGCGTTTAACCTTGTGGCCAGGTACCTCGGAGAGGGTTTCATACCAGCCCCAAGGCCGTTCGGTGCGTTCAATCGACTCGCTTTTTGATGAGCTGGTCATAGGGCTTGGGTGAGTAGTGACGGAGCCCCGATGCTAATCGCTCAGGGGCGCCTGGGTTACGGCTGCGTTACTGTCAAAGGCGTTGCGCCAAGGCCCAGCGCACGATGTCAGCCGCGCCCATGGCGCCTGGCTGGCGTGCCACTTCGCGACCGGCAGAGAACAACGCCAGTGTCGGAATGCTGCGGATGTTGAAACGTGCCCCCAGTGCCTGCGCCTCTTCGGTGTTGACCTTGGCCAGCTGAAAGCGCGGCTCCAACTGCGCCGCTGCTTGCTCAAACGCCGGTGCCATCTGGCGACACGGCCCACACCAAGGAGCCCAAAAGTCCACCAGCACCGGGATCTGGCTGCGGCTGATGTGACGATCAAAATTGTTTTCGTCGAGTGCCACCGAATGCGCCACGAACAAGGGTTTGTGGCAGTTGCCGCAATCGGGCGCGTTGGCCAAGTCATCTTGACGCACCCGATTGGTGGTGTGGCAGTGGGGGCAAATGATGTGCAGAGAGTCAGTCATGATGAAAATCCCTTTCTGCCCGTTAGATGGAGGCCATTTCGGCAACTATCAAGTACTACCAAATGTATAGCTGTTTACGCAGGCTGGTAGGGGGCTGGAGCCCTTATTTCCATAAACCGCCGGCTTTCATCCGGATTGGTTTCAAGCGTAGCGCTTGCTGCGTAAATTGTTCTTCATCTCGCGCAGCAAGGGTTGCAGCTTGTCGCCACCGATGCGCAAGGCAACGCAGGTGGCCAGGATGTCAATGATCATCAAGTGCAGCAGACGCGACACCATCGGGCTGTAGCGATCGAATCCTTCTGGATGGTCGGCGGCCAGGTGAATGTGGCCGGCTGCTGCCAGCGGTGAGCCACTGGCGGTGATGACGATGGTGGTGGCACCGTTTTTGCGCGCAATGTCGCAGGCATCCATCAAGTCGCGCGTACGCCCTGAATTGGAGATGATGACCACGCAGTCGCCCGGCCCCAAGATCGTGGCGCTCATCACCTGCATGTGGCCATCGCTGTAAGCCACGGTGTTGATGCCGAGGCGGAAAAACTTGTGCTGCGCATCTTGCGCCACGATGCCGGAGTTGCCGACGCCAAAAAACTCGATGCGTTTGCCCTGCTCGTAGGCCTGGACCAGCGCGATGGCGGCCTTCTCAATGGCCACCGTGCTGGCGTCGTTGCGGTACTTCAAAAACGCGGCCACTGTGTTGTCGATGACCTTGACCATGATGTCGCTGGTCTTGTCGTCGGCATCGACGCTGCGGTGGATGAAGGGCACGCCCTCGCTCACGCTGCCCGCCAGTTTGAGCTTGAAATCCGACAGTCCGTTGTAGCCGACGCTGCGGCAAAAGCGCACCACGGTCGGCTTGCTCACATGCGCCCGGGCAGCCAGCTCGCTGATGGGCTGCTTGGCGAAGCTGCGCGGATCACTCAACACGAGTTTGGCCACGCGCTGTTCAGCGGGTGCCAGCGAAGGCAAGCAGGCTTTGATTCGGTCAAGCATATCTAAAGTTCAAGCTCTGTCCTTGACGGTTCAGGATTCTTCAGCCCAGCAGAAACCGTCGCGCGCAATCATGGCACTCGATGCGCTGGGCCCCCAGGTGCCGGCCGCGTACAGGCGGGGGCCTTGCGTGTCGTTCTTCCAGTGTTCCAGGATGGGCTCGACCCAACGCCAGGCTTCTTCTTGCTCGTCGCTGCGCACAAACAGGTTCAGGCGGCCATCGATCACGTCCAGCAGCAGGCGCTCATAGGCACCGACGCGCTCGGAGCCAAAGCGCTTGTCAAAGTCAAGGTCAAGTTGAACTGGCGAGAGGGTTTGTGAGTTGCGGCGGTTGCTTTGGCCCTGCGCCAGCAGGTGCAATTCCAGCCCGTCTTTGGGTTGCAGATTGATCACCAAGCGATTGGCAGCGCCAATTTGCGAATTGAAAATGGCATGCGGCGTCGGCCGGAAATTGACCACAATGCGGGCGTCGCGGCTGGCCAGGCGTTTGCCGGTGCGGATGTAGAACGGCACGCCCGCCCAGCGCCAGTTCGAGATTTCGGTGCGCAGGGCGACAAAGGTTTCGGTGTGGCTGTGCCGGTCAACGCCGGTTTCTTCACGGTACGCCACCACCGGCGCACCGGCAATGGAACCCGCTGCGTATTGACCACGGATCACGTCCTGCGTCAGTGACTCGGCAGTCCAGGGTTTGAGCGAGCGCAACACCTTGAGCTTTTCGTCACGAATGGCATCGGCGTGCGAGTTGATGGGCGGCTCCATGCCAATGGCGCACAGCAGTTGCAGGGCATGGTTTTGCACCATGTCGCGCAGGGCGCCGGTGGTTTCGTAAAACGCACCCCGCTCTTCCACGCCCAGCTCTTCGGCAATCGTGATCTGGATGTTGGCAATGTGTTCGCGCCGCCACAAGGGCTCAAACAAGGCGTTGCCGAAGCGCAGCGCAAACAGGTTTTGCACCGAGGGCTTGCCCAGGTAGTGGTCGATGCGGAAAATATGCTTCTCACCAAACACCTCGCTGACGGTTTGGTTGATGGCGCGGTTGCTGGCCAGGTCGTGACCGAGTGGCTTCTCGAGCACCACGCGCGTTTGCGGCGTGTTCAGCCCGGCAATGGCCAACTGTTGACACACCGTCGTGAACAAGCTGGGTGCAGTCGCCACATACATCACCACGGTGTCGGCCTGGCGCTCTGCCAGTTTGGCGACAAGACGGGCGTAGTCATCGGGATGGGATAAATCCATCTGCACGAATTCAAGCAGAGCGGCAAAGCGGCAGAACTCTTCTTCGCTGGGGCGTTTGGCCAGCTCAACGTGGTCAAAGCGGGCGCAAATCTGGGCCTGGTACTGCGCATTGCTGAGGCTGTCGCGGCCAACACCAATGATGCGGCCTTCAGGCGGCAGCGTGCCATGGCGAAAGGCCTGAAACAGCGCGGGCATCAGCTTGCGCCAGGCCAGGTCGCCGGTGCCACCAAACAGGACAAGGTCAAAACTCATAGCTGAAATTTGTAGGGATGAAAATCAGTTGTTAATGTAACTTAGTTTCATATTTTTTAATGGATTACGTAACTTGTTGGTATTCGCGACCCAAGTCGTCGCCCGATAATGAGGCCATGAACCAACTCGATGCCCTCAAACAATTCACCACCGTGGTGGCCGACACCGGCGACTTCAGGCAGATTGACACCTACTTACCGACGGACGCCACCACCAACCCATCGCTGATCCTCAAGGCAGTCCAGAAAACGGATTACCGCACGCTGTTGACTGACACCGTGGCGCAGTTCCGGGGGCGGCCGCTTGACGAATTGATGGACCGCTTGCTGGTGCGTTTTGGCTGCGAGATTTTGTCGATCATTCCGGGGCGGGTCTCGACCGAAGTGGATGCGCGGCTGAGTTTTGATACGGTGGCCAGCGTGGCCCGGGCTGAGCGCCTGATTGAGTTGTATCAGGCGCAGGGTATTCACATCGACCGGGTACTCATCAAGGTGGCGGCCACCTGGGAGGGCATTGCCGCCGCCGAGCAACTGGAGCGGCGCGGCATTCACACCAATTTGACCTTGCTGTTCTCGTTTTGCCAGGCGGTGGCGTGTGCGCAAGCCAAGGTGCAGCTGATTTCGCCTTTTGTTGGCCGCATTTACGACTGGTACAAGAAGTCGGCCGGTGCGGCGTGGGTCGAGCAGGACAACGCCGGTGCCCATGACCCTGGCGTCCAATCGGTGCGGCAGATCTACAACTATTACAAGAAGTTCGGTATTGCCACCGAGATCATGGGCGCGAGTTTTCGTAACGTCGGGCAAATCACGGCGCTGGCGGGATGTGACCTGCTCACCATCAGCCCGGAGCTGCTGGCGCTACTTTCCGCTTGCAAAGCGCCGCTGGCGCGCTCGCTCGACGCCAACGCCGCCAAATCACTGGACTTGACCCCGGTGAACTATGACGAAGCAGGCTTTCGTTTTGCGCTGAATGAAGATGCCATGGCGACCGAGAAGCTGGCAGAAGGCATACGCGCCTTTTGTGTTGATGCGGCCAAGCTCGATCAGCTGTTGCTGGCGGCTTGATGGATGACTTGAGGAATTTTTATGACACGTACCCGTTGTGACCAAACTTCCGCCTGGGGCGCGCTGCAAGCCGCTTATCGGATACAGGGCCGCGCCTTTGACCTGCGCCGCGCATTTGCCATGGATGCGGGACGGTTTGAGGCCTTCAGCCAAAGCGCACCCCATGTTTTTGCGGATTTATCCAAGAATCTGATCGACGCGGAGACCGAGCAATTGCTGTTGGAGCTGGCGCGTCAAACCGGCGTGGAGCAGCACCGGGATGCTATGTTTGCCGGTGAAAAAATAAACACCACCGAGCAGCGTGCCGTCATGCACTGGTTGTTAAGAACACCACCCTTTGATCCCGCCATGCCGGCACAGTCCGTGCACAGGCATATGGCAGAGACGCTGCACGAGGTGCACACCACGCTGGACGCCATGCTGGCGTTTGCTGAAGCAGTGCGCGGCGATGCCGCCATCACCGACGTCGTCAACATTGGCATTGGCGGCTCGGACCTCGGCCCGCAAATGGCCGTGCTGGCGCTGGACGCGTTTGTGCTGCCGGGCAAACGCTTTCACTTTGTCTCGAACGTGGACGGGCATGAACTGGCAGCGGTATTGAAACGACTCAAGCCGCAGAGCACGCTGTTTCTGGTTGCCAGCAAAACCTTCACCACCATCGAGACCATGACCAACGCGCTCTCGGCCAAAGCCTGGTTCGAAGCCCAGGGCGGCACCGATATTGCGCGCCACTTCGCCGCGCTCACCACCAACGTGGCAGCTGCAAACAATTTTGGCGTCAAGACCACCTTCGGTTTTTGGGACTGGGTCGGCGGGCGCTATTCAGTCTGGTCGGCCATCGGCCTGCCGCTGGCCATCGCGATTGGCGCGACAGGGTTTCGCGAATTTCTGGCTGGTGCGCACGCCATGGACAAGCACTTCCGCAGCGCGCCGCTGGCGCAGAACCTGCCGGTTCGCCTGGGCCTGCTCGACGTCTGGTACCGCAACTTTCACGGTTTCACCAGCCGCAGCATTGCGCCCTATCACAGCGCGCTCAAACGCTATCCGGCGTATCTGCAGCAACTGGAGATGGAGAGTAACGGCAAGCGGGTCGACGCGCACGGTGAGGCGCTGCCGTATGGCACGGCGCCGGTGCTGTGGGGTGAACCGGGTACCAACGGCCAGCACGCTTATTTTCAGATGCTGCACCAGGGCACGGACGTGGTGCCGGTCGAGTTTGTGGCGGTCAAACAGCCGGCACACGATTTGCCCGGGCACCACGACTTGCTGCTGGCCAATGTGCTGGCACAAGCGCAAGCCCTGATGGTGGGCCAGGCAGATGCGGGCGGGCATAAAAACTTTCCCGGTAACCGGCCCAGCACGTTTTTGCTGCTCGATGCGTTGACGCCTGCCAGCCTGGGCGCGCTGATCGCCTTGCAGGAGCACCGTGTCTTTGTCAGCGGCTCGGTTTGGGGCATCAACAGCTTTGACCAATGGGGCGTGGAATTG
>DATCIC010000017.1:0-2768 GCA_036508025.1 Rhodoferax sp.
GTGGGTGTTGCCGCCATTGGCGTGCCTACCCGTGGCGTAGGCGCCGTTCTCGGGCTCGAATGGCTCGTTGACGGTCACCACAGTCAGGTGCATGGCGCGCAGCATGTCGGCCAGCACATGGTCGGGCTCGATTTTGAGGTGGTCGGGTTTAAGCTCAATGGGCACATGACGATTGCCCAAGTGGTAGGCGGCGCGCGTCAGGTCAAAGGTTGTGCCGTGACGGCTGCAGGCCGTAATGCGCAGCACCGGCTGCGGCGCAGCGCAGACCTTGACCATTGACCCATCTTCAGCGACCAGAACGTCTCCGCCGCGCACCACCGTACCGCGTGGCAAAAACACGCCGAGCTGCCGACCGGCAGAGTCAGCGGCTTCAAAGCGGCTCTTTTGCCGCACGTCCCAGTCAAGTTCCATTGTGGCTGCGCGCTTGATCAAGGCCGGGGCCAGGCCCTGGCCTTGGCGAATGAGTTTGGAGATAGTGAGCATGAAATGAAGATTTGAAAAGGGGGCCTGCAGATCACTTGCTGTTGCTGTTAACTGCAAAAGATATTTGCGTAGGCGAATCATGACTAAAAACGATGAGCACCTGTAATTTCAGGTGAATTACGGTGCCACTGCATTGCGTGGTTAAAACAAAAAATACCGCTGCGTCATCGGCAGGCTCACCGCTGGCTCGCAGGTGAGCAGTTGGCCGTCGGCGCGCACGCTGTAAGTTTGCGCGTCGATCTCCATCTTGGGCAGGTAGTGGTTATGGATCATGTGCTCCTTACGCACGCCACGGATATTTTTGACCGCACTTAAAGCTTTGCGCAGGCCATAACGCGCGCTAATACCGGCGTTCAGCCCGGCTTGCGAGACGAACGTGAGCGATCCTCTGGACAAAGCGCCGCCAAAGCTGCCAAACATGGGCCGGTAATGCACGGGTTGTGGCGTTGGGATGCTGGCATTGGGGTCGCCCATGGCTGCCATGGCGATGAAGCCGCCCTTCAAAATAAGCGCCGGTTTCACGCCAAAAAAAGCCGATTTCCAAACCACCAGGTCGGCCCATTTGCCCACCTCGATGGAGCCCACCTCATGCGCCATGCCGTGCGTGAGCGCTGGGTTGATGGTGTATTTGGCAAGGTAGCGCTTCACTCGGTAGTTGTCGTTGCGCTGCAGTTGTTCGATCAGCTCGCTGCGGTCAGCAGGCGGTGCCAGCCAACCGCGCTGCTGCTTCATCTTGTGCGCCGTCTGCCAGGTGCGAATGATGACCTCGCCGACACGGCCCATGGCCTGGCTGTCGCTGCTCATGATGCTGATGGCGCCCAGGTCGTGCAGGATGTCTTCGGCCGCAATGGTTTCCTTGCGGATGCGGCTCTCGGCAAAAGCCAGGTCTTCGGCTATGGCTGCATCCAGGTGGTGGCACACCATCAGCATGTCCACGTGTTCGTCCAGTGTATTAACGGTGTAAGGGCGGGTCGGGTTGGTGCTTGAGGGCAGCACGTTGGGCTCGCCGACCAGCTTCATGATGTCTGGCGCATGACCGCCACCGGCGCCTTCCGTGTGAAAGGTGTGGATGCTGCGGCCCTTGAAGGCAGCCAGCGTGTCTTCTACAAAGCCCGATTCATTCAGCGTGTCGGTGTGGATCGCCACCTGGGTATCGGTGAGTTCGGCCACGTTCAGGCAGTTGTCGATCGCCGCTGGCGTGGTGCCCCAGTCTTCGTGCAATTTGAGGCCCAAGGCGCCCGCGTTGATTTGCTCGTGCAGCGCGGCGGGCAGGCTGGCGTTGCCCTTGCCCATGAACCCGAGGTTCATGGCAAACCCGTCTGCCGCCTGCAGCATGCGCTCGATGTGCCACGCACCCGGCGTGCAGGTGGTGGCAAAGGTGCCGGTGGCAGGTCCCGTGCCGCCGCCGGTCATGGTGGTGATGCCGCTACTCAAAGCCTCTTCAATCAGTTGCGGGCAGATGAAATGGATGTGGCTGTCAAAACCACCGGCGGTGACGATGCTGCCCTCGCAACTGATGACCTCGGTGCCCGGGCCGATGATGATGTCCACGCCCGGCTGGGTGTCGGGGTTGCCGTCTTTGCCAATCGCCACGATGCGGCTGTCTTTGAGGCCAATGTCGGCTTTGACGATGCCCCAATGTTCCATGATCAAGGCATTGGTCATGACGGTATCGACCGCGCCTTCAGCACGACTGCGCTGGGACTGCGCCATGCCGTCACGGATGGTTTTGCCGCCGCCAAATTTGACTTCTTCGCCGTAGCCGTGTGCGCGCAGGGTGTAGTCCGCTTCGACCTCAATGATCAGGTTGGTGTCGGCCAGGCGCACCCGGTCGCCCACGGTGGGGCCAAACATTTCAGCGTAAGCGCGTCGTCCAATCGTGGTCATTTAGATACCTTCAAAAATGAGAGCTGCCAGCGCTTATTCCACGGGGGCTAGAGGCATAAAACACATAATATTCAGAGCGAGCCCATGACCAGGCCGCGAAAGCCGTAAACGAGGCGGTCGCCCGCGTAGTCAACCAACTCGACCGTGCGCTGTTGCCCCGGCTCAAAACGCACTGCCGAGCCGGACGCAATGTTCAGCCGCATGCCCTGCGCGGCCGCTCGGTCAAAACCTAGCGCGCTGTTGGTCTCGGCAAAGTGATAGTGAGACCCGACCTGAATCGGGCGCTCAGAGACGTTGACCACCACCAGGGTATGGGTGCGCCGCCCGGGGTTGAGCACATGGTCGGGGCCGTCGGTCAATATTTCGCCTGGAATCATGGCTATGCCTCAAGTCAGTTG
>DATCIC010000018.1:0-5620 GCA_036508025.1 Rhodoferax sp.
TCTTGGGAGCGCAACGCATCGCTGCAGCGCACGTGGCGGTTATTGGCATTGGCGGCGTCGGTTCTTGGGCTGCGGAGGCACTGGCGCGTAGCGGGGTGGGGCGTTTGACACTGGTGGACCTTGATCACGTAGCCGAATCCAACATCAATCGGCAAATTCACGCGGTCGAGGCAAGCTTGGGGCAGGCCAAGGTGCTGGCGATGCGGGACCGGATTCTTTCTTTTAATCCGGCGTGCCAAGTGACGTGTATTGAGGAATTTGTGGAGCCGGGCAACTGGCCCACGCTGTTACCCCAGGGCGTTACTGCAGTCATTGATGCCTGCGATCAGGTGAAGGCGAAGACGGCAATGGCGGTGTGGGCGCGAAACACCCGTACCCTTTTTATCTCAGTCGGTGCGGCAGGGGGCAAACGCCAGGCCCATCTGGTTGACATCGACGACCTCACAAATACAACCCATGACCCCTTGCTGGCGCAGTTGCGCTACCGTTTGCGCAAGGAACACGATGCGCCGCGCCAAGGAAAAAAAATTGGAGTCTCCTGTGTTTTCAGCCGAGAGGCGGTGAAAGCCCCTGACGCATCCTGTGCGGTCAAGGGGGACGGAACACTCAATTGCCATGGCTACGGCTCAGTGGTGAGCGTGACCGCCACCTTTGGTCAGTGTGCCGCAGGCTGGATTCTTGATCGACTGGCGGGTTAATCTGCGGCGCTGTTTTTACTTGAGGTCGTCGGCGATAACGTTCACGATCCGTTGTGCGTTGGCGGATGTATCAGGTTTTCCGCTGGCATCGAGCACCGAAACCGTCGTTGACGCTCCTTGGCTGACGACCGTAATGCGGTATTTCAACGGCGCCACATCAGCTTTTGAGGAGCTAAAGAGTTTACTCAGGAAGCCTGGTTCTGCCTTGTCGGCCGTAGGGGCTACGTAGCGAACAAAGTAAACGCCTTGTGCACGATCGCGATCTTCGACCGTGAATCCGGTACGGTCAAGCGACAAGCCAACACGGCGCCAAGCCCGGTCGAACCCATCGTCGATTTGAACCACGGGTTGTCCGTTGACCGCAGTGGCGCGGGAGCTGCTCGGGCTGGCGCCCGCCGCCAACAGTGCCTTGGACTGCTCCTGGCTTACTCCTAACTTGACCATCAACCGACGCAAAAACTCGGCCTCAAGCTCTGGGTCAGCGGCGCGGGGTTGCCATACTGTTGTGTCTTTGGCGCTACTGTTGTACATCTCAATCATGCCCCGATGACTGATAAAGACATCGGTGCCACCGCTCGCATTACGTTCCAGCCGGGTGCGAAATTTGTCGCGCTCGCCGGTTGAATACAGGGAATCAAGTACCTTGCCCAGCGTGTTGCGAATAAAGTCTTGTGGAATTTTGGCCCGGTTTTCGGCCCAGTCAGTTTCCATGATGCCAAGGTTAGCCTGGTCGATGGCCAGCAGAAAACCATTTTCTTGCCAGAAGTCGCGCACCGGCTCCCAAAGTGTGTCGGCCGGACGGTTGATCACCAACCAGCGCTGGTTACCCGCACGTTCGATATGCACATCTCCCAGCGAGGTGGTTGCGGTTGGTACCGTTTGAGTCACTTGACCCAACTGGAAACTCGATGCCGACACAGCGCTACCAGGCACCGCATAACGGGTTTCGCGCGACAGTTGGGTTAAGTCTGGGGGCACTTCAAGCGATGTGCCTTTACTGGCACTTTTGTAGTTTATTTTGTCGCCATCAAGCACCGTGCATGCTGCTAGCGCCAATGAAAGGCTTAATAGTGAGAGTCTGGAAAAATGATTCACAAATAGGTTCCCAAGGGTAATAAATGATGGCAGACCGAGTCGATCAAAGCAAACCGCTGGCGCGCAAAGCGCTCTCGAGCGCCGCTTCGTTGGCTGGGGTCAAAGGCGTCATGGGCAGACGCAGGGTACCGCCGCACAGCTTAAGCCGCGCCGCCGCCCACTTGACGGGGATCGGATTGGCCTCAATAAACAGATTTTTGTGCAAAGGCAACAACTTGAATTGAATCTCCATGGCGCGTTTTGTGTCACCGGCCATCGCGGCCACGCATAGCTCGTGCATCAGTCGGGGTGCAAGATTGGCAGTAACGCTGATGTTGCCCTGGCCACCGCACAGCATCAGGGCCACTGCCGTTGGATCATCGCCGGAATAAACGGCAAAGCCTTTTGGGGCTTCGCGGATCAACCACTGCGCCCGGTCAATTTGGCCGGTGGCTTCCTTGATGCCAACGATACCAGGCACCTGGGCCAGTCGCAGCACGGTATCGTGAGCCATGTCTGCCACGGCACGACCGGGAACGTTATAAAGAATCATTGGCAAATCAACCGCCTCTGCAATCGCTTTGAAGTGCAGGTACTGGCCCTCCTGGGTCGGCTTGTTGTAGTAGGGTACTACTTGCAGTTGATAATCTGCGCCGATTTTTTTGGCAAATTGGGTTAGTTCGATCGCCTCGGCCGTGCAGTTGGCGCCGCAGCCGGCCATGATCGGCACGCGCCCTGCGGCCTGCTCAACCGCGACGCGGATGATTTCGCAGTGCTCCTGCACGTTGACCGTGGGCGATTCACCGGTGGTGCCCACCACGCCAATGCAGTCGGTGCCCTCCACGATATGCCAGTCGATGAGTTTGCGCAGGGTGGGGTAGTCCACGCTGCCATCATCAAGCATGGGGGTAACAAGCGCCACGATGCTTCCCGTGATTTGGCTGGTTGAGGATGTCATGTCAGAGGGGTAGTTAACAGTAAACGTGCATTCTACCTAGAGCGTGTATCGCGCTGGTGTCTGCTGGGTTTCTTCGTCCAAATCAAGTCGCACGGCGGCGAGCCGTTGTACAAAGCGAGGCGGAGGATCCAGAAAGCCGTCTTCAAAAGCGACGATGTGCAGGCTCTTGAAAGCGGTCAACAATTCGTTCGGTCGCAACAGAAAATCAGGGTTTGAGGGCTTGCCGACGGCTTCATGGCCTTGGGCGAACGTTTCATAGATCAGTACGCCACCCGGCGCGACGCTTTGGGTCATCACCTCAAATAGCGGTCGCCACAGGTAGTTGGTGACAATCACGGCGTCAAATTGGCGGGCTTGACCACCCTGCATCAGCGGCCAGGGCGCGTTTTCAATATCGGCCAGCACCGCCTCACCAATTCGACTCACCGCCCGAATTGCATCGGGTGAGCGATCAATGCCGGTAACCGCGTGGCCTTGTTCGGCAAACCATTGCATGTGGCGGCCCAGGCCGCATGCGATGTCCAGCACCGTCCCATGGCGCCGAACGAGGTGCGACCAGCGTTGCACCCAACTCGATTGGGGCCCTAGTCCATGCGCCGTGGCTGCAGGCAATAAATTCAAAATGTTGGCTTTCTTCAGAAACAGGCCCAAACCTGATTGGCCAGAGTGAGCAAAAAATCAGGACGGGTGTACAAGGCAAACACAGCCAATAGCACGCAAATGGCGCCTGCATAGAACAAAATTTTGAGGCCGGGTTTCATGATGCTTTACGTGCCCTGCATGGCCGGGCTGCGAACAATGGAGGCTTCCTTGATCGGCAGATTGACCAGCGCCGCCAGCACGCCTAATCCAATGGCGATGTACCAGACCAGGTCATAGCTGCCGGTGCGGTCATACAGGTAGCCACCCAGCCAGACGCCCATGAAAGAGCCGATTTGGTGGCTAAAAAAGACAAAACCGCTCAGCATGGACAGATGCGCCACGCCAAATATTTGCGCGACCGTGGCGTTGGTTGGCGGCACCGTGGAGAGCCACAGCAAACCCATGACGCTGGAAAATATGTAAACGCTAACCGGCGACAAGGGCACGATCAGAAAGATGCTGATAGCAAAAGAACGGGCCAGGTAAATGAACGCCAGAATGTTTTTTTTCTGCATCCGCTGCCCCAGCACCCCGGCTGCATAGGTGCCAAAGACATTGAACAAGCCAATCAGCGCCAATGCGTAACTCGCCACCTGGGGCGACAGACCTTTGTCCCGCAAGTAGCTCGGCATGTGCACCCCGATGAACACCACCTGGAAGCCACAAACAAAATAACCCGCCATCAGCAACTGGAAGCTGGGGTACTTGAAAGCCTCTCCCAATGCTTGAAAAATGCTTTGTTCCCGGCGCATGGCAAAGCTGCCCGCCAACGCCGGTTCGTGCAAACCCCAAGCCAGCGGGATCATCATCAGGGAGGCCGCACCCAGCACCATCAGGGCTTCTTGCCAGCCCAAGCTACTGATTAACAGGCCCTCGGTCGGTACCATTAAAAACTGTCCAAACGACCCCGCTGCCGCTGCCACACCCATGGCCCAGGAGCGCTTGTGGGGCGCGATGTTGCGCCCAATCACACCATAAATGACGGCGTAGGTGGTACCAGCTTGCGCCATGCCAATCAACACGCCCGCGGTCAAGGCAAAAACCAGCGATGTGGTGGCAGTCGCCATGCCCACCAGTCCAAGCGCATACAAAACGCCACCCGCCACAATGACTTTGAAGGCACCAAAGCGGTCGGCCAACATGCCGGCAAAAATACCAGTGAAACCCCAGACCAGATTCTGGATGGCAATAGCGAAGGCAAAGGTTTCCCGACTCCAGTTCTGGCTTTGTGTGATCGGTTGCAGCCACAAGCCAAAGCCATGGCGTATGCCCATGGACAGCGTCACGATGGCAGCGCCGCACAGCAGCATCTGCGTTGTGGAAATTTTTTGGGAAGAAATGCTCATGGGGCGTGTGAGGTTTGCGCAGGGCCTTATCTGAAAGTTCAGCGTTGTCGATACGGATGCTCAGGCTACCGCTCGCCGGATTTCAGATGTTTTCAAGTGACGGTAATTTACCGGACGATTTCAGCGCCTTGCCGAATCTTGGTCATTGACATGACTCTGTCGGAGTGGTCGCTTGTCCCGACCTCATGGGAAAGAATTTCTTCAGCGCAAAGTGGGGTCAGCCGGCGACAGAGCCTCGAGCACAGGCGTCTGCGGCAATGCGGTTTGCACGCGACGAGCGCCATCAAAGCGATGGGTCCAATAGGCCAAGCCCATGTCTTCCACGCGCACTTGAGAGCCTGGTCTTGGGGAGTGAATGAACTTGCCCCCACCAATGTAAATGCCGACGTGACTGAAGGCGCGACGCATGGTGTTGAAGAACACCAAATCGCCAGGCTGAAGGTCGGTGCGTTCAATTGTCTGGGTGGCTGCTGCCTGCTGCTCCGCTTTGCGCGGCAAGATCAAACCAACCGTTTGCTGATACATGGCCCGGACAAAACCGCTGCAGTCAAAACCGGTTTCTGCCGTGTTGCCGCCTCGCCGGTAGGGAACACCCAGAAAGCCCATGGCCGTGAAGACCAATTCAGAGGCTTTAATTCCGACCGATTGTCGGACCTGATCCATGCGAGCCAGCAGACCTTTGTCGAGCAATAATTTATCCAGGTCATCACTCGCCCCTGACGGACTGGCCTGCGCACTGGCAGCAAACAAAAGGGCGATCAGGAGGGCAAGGGTGGCTGAAATTCTCATGGCGCGCAGGATACTGGCAGTTCAGGCGATCTGTCAAGCCAATTTCGATGGCAGCCGATTCCACGCCTTGCGTCGAGTGTGCGGGCCAAGCCCGCGTCAACCGGTAGCGGCTC
>DATCIC010000019.1:0-6444 GCA_036508025.1 Rhodoferax sp.
TGCCCTGGCGGGAAATCAGCGTCACGCCCAGGGCCAGTGCCACCAGGTAGATGGCCGCCAGGCTGGCATCCTCTTTCAAGCTCGTGGCGCGGCTGACCACGCCTGCAATCGCCGCGACAGCCAAGCCCGCCAGCACACCGCCCAGGGCCATCGCGGGCAGCGACAGGCCAAACAACATGAAGCCCACCGCCACGCCCGGCAGCACCGCGTGGCTCAGGGCGTCGCCCAGCAGGCTCATGCGCCGCAGCGTCAAAAACACGCCCAGCGGTGCCGCGCTGATGGCCAGCGCCAGCGTGGCTACCAGTGCGCGGCGCATGAAGGCAAATTCGGCAAAGGGGCCGATCAGCCAATCCCAAAGTGTCATCATGCGCTGGCCTCGTCGGTGTGGCAGATGTCGGCGTTGTCGTCCCAGGCCTCGGCCAGGGCGCGGGCGCGCTGCAAATTCGGCTCGGTGAGCACCTGTGCGGTGTCGCCCCAGGCCACCAACTCGCGTGCCAGCAGCACCGTCTGCCCAAAGTGCGCGCGCACCTGCGCGTCGTCGTGCAGCACGGCAATCACGGTGCGGCCTTGCGCGTGCCATTGGTGGATCAGTGTCAACAGCGCGGTCGTGGTGCGCGAGTCCATGGCGTTGAAGGGTTCGTCGAGCAAAATCAGGTCGGCGTCTTGCATCAGCAGGCGGGCAAACAGCACGCGCTGAAACTGCCCACTGGAGAGCGACCCGACCGTGCGGCGCTCAAAGCCTTGCAGTCCCACGGTGCGAATGGCCGCATCGGCGCGGGCCATGAGGTCAGCGCTGACGCCACCCCAGGCACCCACGGTGCTCCAGCAGCCCAACAGCACGCAGTCGTGCACTGGCATCGGAAAGTCGCGGTCAATCTCGGTCATTTGCGGCAAGTAGGCGATGCGCGCGCGCGCTGTGGTCAGCAAGACGCGCCCACCTTCGGGCTTGATCAAGCCCATGATGCTTTTGAGCAGTGTACTTTTGCCCGAGCCGTTGGGGCCAATCACGGCGGTGAGCACGCCGGGCGCAAACTGGCCGCTGATGTGATGCAGCGCCGGATGCTGGCGGTAGCTGACCGTCAGGTTGTCGACTGTTACCACGCGGTCACTCCCGCGCCTGCGTTGGTCCACCACACGGCCAACCACAGTGCCAGCAGCACCGGCAACACTGCCAACACGCGCAGCCAGGCGGGCCAGGCCAACACGCTACGCGGCTGGCTGGGCTGTGCGTCGTGGTGCGGCGCAGGGGTGTGCGGGTGGCCGTGGTCGTGGTTATGCGTCGGGTGTGACATTTTGGGGTCGTTCAAAAAATAGTGATTGCAGCGATAATGCAACTGAATTGCGATATAGTTTAATGCAACTCAATTGCACTAATGACCCGATTTTTAGAAAAGTTTGAGCTGCCCACTGCCATGCCTGCCCTTAACGCCTTGAGTCCACCTGATCCGATTGATGCTTTGCTGTCAGCCCACGGCCTGCGCCGCACCGGCGCGGCGCGGCTGGTGCTGGGTTGGCTGCTGGCGCACCCGGACACCAGTTACACCCATGCCCAGCTGCAGGCGGCGTTGCAGGAGAGCAGTGCCTCAGATGGACCCGGCGCAGGCGAGGGCGGCACGCTGGATCGTGTCACCCTGTACCGGCTGATTGACCGCCTCACCCAGGTCAGCCTGCTGCTGTGCCGGGTCGATGCCAACCGGGTGCGCCGCTACCAGGCCATGCCCGCGAGCGTGCAGGCCATGCCGCACTTTGAATGCCAAAGTTGTCATCGAGACAGCCCATTGGCCGGTGCCTTGCAGGGCGATGCGTTTGATCTGGAAGTGGCCGCGCAAAACGCCCTGCTGGCCTTGCAGGCACTGGGCTACCAGGGCTTGAGCCTGGACCTGGCGGTGCGGGGCGTGTGTGCCGACTGTGCGACAGCAGCTTCGATCGCACCGGGCCCTGCGCTTGGACCGTGATCCTGGCGCTATTGAATTGGTGTGATGATGCTTGATCTGGATCAGGGCCCCAGATTTCTGGGTCTGAGATAATCAGACCGTTTTGAAAAAAATAAGCCGCTCACCTTCGGCACCTAAGGTACTGTGCCAATCAGCCCGAAATCGGGTGCGCCACACCAACCCCCTGGACCCCACGTTTTGCTATTGAAAGCCATGTCATTCATTCGTCAACGCATCGATGCACTGGCCCGGATCAATCATCTGGGGCCCATCTGGTTGCTGGCCGCGTTGGTGTTTGCGGCGGTCTGGCTGCATACTTTTGGCCTGATCGATGATGACCACAGCAAAGCCATGGCAGGTGCAGAAAGCCAGATCGTCAATCTGGCGCGGCTTAGCCAGGAGCATGCCGAGCGCGTTTTTTACAGCGTGGACCAGACCTTGCACCTGGTCCGTTCTGAATACCAGGAGTACCCCGGCCATCTAGACCTCAGACTGATGGCTGTGGAGGGGGTTTTTGACAAGAAAACCATTCGCCAGGTCAGCATTGTTGATGCCTCGGGCCATCTTGTGCAAAGCAGCTTGTCCTTGAGCGATCAGACCAATGTCTCGGACCGGGACTACTTCAAAGCGCTGCGGGTTTCAAGCAGCGACACGCTCTTCATCTCAAACCCAGAATTTGAGCCGGCTGGTGGTCGTTGGTCGATTCAGTTTTCGCGCCGCTTGGTGGGCCATGACGGAGAATTTGCCGGTGTCGTGGTGGTGGCGCTCGATCCGACTTATTTCACCCGCTTTTACGGCCAACTTCAGCTTGGCCAGCAGGGTGTCGCCGCCTTGTATGGTCTGACCGGGTCCGTGTTTGCCCGTAAAACCGCCGGCACAGAAACATTCGCGGGCAATGCCGCGGCGAGCCCGGTATTTGCGCGCCTGGCCCAAGGTATTGAAAGCGGCACGCTGACCTACCGCGGCGTCACCGACGGTATCGAGCGCCTTTACCACTTCAAGAAACTGCCTTCTTATCCGCTAGTGGTGCTGGTGGGGCTGGAGCACACGGCGGTGTTGGCTGGACAAGCGCAAACCCGTGTGCAGCGTCTGCGCGAAGCCGTCATCTTGAGTGTTCTGTTGTTGGCACTGGCGGGATTGCTGTCCTGGTATGTGGTCATCAGCCGGCGCCATTCGGTAGCGCAACAGCAAGCCCTGGCGCAATTGACAAACCTCACCGATCACGTGCCCGGGCTGGTGTTTCAGTATTTGCTGCGCCCCGATGGCAGCTCTTGCTTTCCCTTTGTCAGCAAGGGCGTGAGCGACATTTACCGCAGCAGCGTTCAAGACATGCGCAAAGACGGCGCCCAGGTGTTTGCCATGATTCACCCGCAGGATCTGCCTGCGGTAGAGGCCGCCATTGCCGCCTCGGCCAAAACCCTGACGCCCTGGAAGCATGACTACCGGGTCCGGTTCGAGGACGGCACGGTTCGCTGGCTGTCGAGCAGGGCCGCACCGCAACAACTCGATGACGGTTCGGTGTTATGGCACGGTTTTGTGTCTGATGTGACGGAACAAAAGAAGGCAGAAGAGTCCCTGATCACCCTGTCGGCGGCGGTCGAGCAATCGCCGGTGTCCATCGTCATCAGCGACCCGCAGGGGCTCATTGAATACGTCAACCCGATGTTTGAGCAGGTCAGTGGTTACCGGCGTGCCGACGTCATCGGGCAAAACCCGCGCATTTTGTCGTCGCATGACAAGACCGTGGCTGAGTACCGCGAGATGTGGGCCATGTTGCTGGCGGGAGAAACCTGGCATGGTGAGTTTTATAACCGTCGCAAGGATGGCTCGCTGTATTGGGAGCAGGCCGTGATTGCGCCGATTTTTGACGACCACGGCAGGCCGATTCATTACCTAGCGATCAAGGAAGACATCACCAAGCGCAAGGCGGACGAGGCCGAAATCGAGCATCTGGCTTTTTATGACTCACTCACCGGGCTGCCCAATCGGCGTCTGCTGATCGACCGGCTGCAACAGGTGCTGGCAGTTGGCACGCGCAGCCAACACAATGGCGCCTTGCTGTTCATTGATCTTGACAATTTCAAATTGCTCAACGAAACCTATGGCCATGAGCAGGGCGATGCCATGCTGAAACAAGTGTCGCACCGTATCAACTTTTGCGTGCGTGAAGGCGAAACCGTTGCGCGCCTGGGCGGTGATGATTTTGTCGTCCTGCTGCAGGACTTGAGCGACCAGCAAACCGAGGCCGCAACCCAGGCCGAGGTGGTCGGTCAAAAGATTCTGGATGCTTTGCGCCAGCCCTATCCATTTGGCCACTTTACGTACCATGCCAGCGCCAGTGTGGGTGTCGCCCTGTTCAACGCCAGTCATGACACGGTTGAAGAACTGTTCAAACGTGCCGACCTGGCGCTGTACCAGGCCAAGGACGCCGGGCGCAACACGCTGCGCTTTTTTGACCCCGAGGTGCAGGCGGCGATCAGCGCGCGCGCCGCGCTGGAGTCGGATATGCGCCGGGGTCTGCAAGAAGAGCAGTTTCTGCTTCATTACCAGCCGCAGGTGGACCAGGCGGGCCATCTGACGGGTGTCGAGGCACTGGTGCGCTGGCAGCATCCCTTGCGCGGCATGGTGTCGCCAGCGCACTTTATTCCCCTGGCTGAAGAGACCGGCCTGATCTTGCCTTTGGGCCAGTGGGTGATGGAGACGGCGTGCCGTCAGTTGCAGCAATGGGGCACGCAGCCCCACACCGCGCACTTGATGATCGCGGTGAACGTCAGCGCGTTGCAGTTTCACCGTGAGAGCTTCGTGTCGGATGTATTGGCAACGCTGGAGCGTACCGGGGCCCCGGCGTCGCGCCTGAAACTGGAGTTGACCGAGAGTCTGCTGGTCAAGGACGTTGAGGGCATCATCGCCAAGATGGTGGCGCTCAAGGCCCACGGCGTCGGATTTTCACTGGATGATTTTGGCACCGGCTATTCATCGTTGTCCTATCTCAAACGCTTGCCGCTGGACCAGATCAAGATTGACCAGTCGTTTGTGAGCGATGCCTTGAGCAACCCGAAAGACGCTGCATTGGTCCGGGCCACGGTGGCGATGGGGCGCGGCCTTGGCATGATGGTGATTGCCGAGGGCGTGGAGACGCAGGCGCAGCGTGATTTTCTGGAGAGCGAGGGCTGCTTGAATTTCCAGGGCTATTTCTTTGGTCGCCCGGTTCCGGTCGCGGAGCTGGCGCGTTTTTAACCTGAATAAGTTTGCATGAACAACCCTGTTCTCTCTTCCCTGCTGCCGGTTGTCTTGCTGGTTGCTATTGGGTTTATAGCTGGTCGGGCAGGCTGGGTAAGGGCTGAGGCCATAAGAGACTTATCGAACCTGGTCTTCATGGTGCTCACGCCGGCGCTGTTGTTTCGCACGATGAGCACGGTGCATGTGGAACAGCTCAACTTCAAACCGGTGCTGATGTACTTTGTGGCGGCCATGCTGCTGTTTGCTTTCGTTCTGTTCTGGCAAGGCGGGACGCGCCGCGCGGCGGTGCTGGGCCTGGCTGCCACCTTCAGCAACACGGTGATGATTGGTATCCCGCTGGTGGGGCTGGCTTATGGCGAGGCCGGCTTGGTGACACTGTTCACCTTGATCTCGGTCCATGCGCTGGTGATGTTGACGTTTGCCACCGTGGTGCTGGAACTGGCAGTCGCCCGCGAGAAAGCAGCGGCTGGTGCTGGCGCTGGCGCTGGTGGCGCTCAGCACATGCTGCTGATGGTGCTGGGCGCAGTGCGCAGCGGCATCATTCATCCGGTGCCTTTGCCCATCATTGCGGGCTTGCTGTTTGCCCAAACCGGCCTGATGATGCCAGAGGTGGTGGATCGCCCGCTCCAGTTGTTGGGCAACGCTTTTGGCCCGATGGCCCTGGTGCTGGTTGGGGTGACGCTGACCGCTGTGCGCATCGGGGACCACCTCAAGGCGGCACTGGGTTTGAGTCTGATCAAGAACCTGGCGTTTCCGGCGTTAGTGGCGTTGCTGTCTTGGGGCTTGGGCCTGAGTGGCTTGCCTTTGAGCGTGATGATTGTGGCGGCCTCGTTGCCGATTGGCGCCAATGTGTTCATGTTTTCCCAACGTTACGAGGTGGCTGAGGACCTGGTGACGGCCAGCATGGCCGTGTCTACTTGCCTGGGGCTGGTGACCATCTCGCTGGTGATGGCGCTGGTGAGCTGGCTTTGACGGCTGTTCAAAGCCCCAGCAAACCCGCGAGCCTGCGTCCGCGCAACGCCTGCCCCAGGCCGTCAAGCAGGCCGCGCGCAAAATCTTGCGTTGATGTGGTTCTCAGGGTGCCAGACGTTCGCGAATCCACACCGGTTCGGCATCGGGCAGGGTGCGGGCGGGATCAATCAAGGTGTAGCGCAGCCGGTCATGCAGGCGGCTCTTGCGGCCTTGCCAGAATTGCCAATGGTCGGGTTTGAGGCGGTAGCCGCCCCAGTGCGGCGGGCGCGGCGGGTTGAGCAAAAATTTTGCCCCGTAT
>DATCIC010000020.1:0-4985 GCA_036508025.1 Rhodoferax sp.
CATGACGCTGCTGAGCGTGGTGCTGAGCCAGCCGTACGGCGCCGCATCCTCAGCCAGAATCGCCTTGAGGCTGCGTTTGTCCACCGGAATGGCAGTGTGAGAATCGGCTGCTACGCTGCCATGTCCAGGAAAATGCTTGCCACAATTGGCCATGCCGCTTTGCAGCAGGCCGTGCATCAGGCTCTTGGCCAGCAGGCTCACCACGCGCGCGTCACGGGCAAAAGCGCGGTCGCCAATGACGCTGCTGGCGCCAAAATCAAGGTCCAGCACCGGGGTGAAGCTGAAGTCCACGCCGCAGGCGCGCAACTCGGCCCCGAGCACAAATCCGCAGGCCGTGGCGGCGTTGGTGGCGCGCAGGGCACCACTGCCCTCTGCGCCTTTTTTATCGTTCATCCACATCTCGCCCAAAGCCCGCATCGGCGGCAAATGGGTAAAACCATCGGTCTTGAAGCGCTGCACACGGCCGCCTTCGTGGTCGACACAGATCAACAAGTCGCGCCGCACTTTTTTGATGTCGCGGCACAACCGGGTCAGCTGGGCGCGGCTCTCCCAGTTGCGGGCAAACAGAATGAGTCCGCCCACCAGCGGGTGCTGCAGGCGCTGGCGGTCGATGCGCGACAGGCGCAGGCCCGCGATGTCGATGATGAGAGGGGCGTGTTGGGACATTTAGAGGCTTTCAACAAAACACTGCATTTTTAATAGCTGCATACGTATATTACACGGGGGCTAGAGGCCTATTTCTTATAAATTTTCAACGACACAGAAGCTGGCGGCGTAATCGGTTTCATCGGTCACGCTGATGTGGACGCTTAAGGCCCGCGCGTCAAACCAGTCTTTCAAGGCGCCGTGCAGCACGATGGTGGGCTTGCCGCTGGCCAGATTGCCAACTTCGCACAAGCGCCAGGTCATGGGCATCGTCATGCCCAAGCCAATGGCTTTGCTGAACGCTTCTTTCGCGCTGAAACGGGTGGCGAGGTAACGCACGCCGCGCTCGGGCCAGCGTGCGCTGCGCGCTTGCCAGGTGGCAAATTCAGCGTCGCTGAGAATCTTCTGCGCAAAGCGCTCGCCGTGGCGCCCCAAGCTGGCGCGGATGCGGCGCACGTCGCACATGTCAGTGCCTATGCCGTAAATCACGCACGGCCCTGTTCGATGCAGCGCAGGTAGGCCTGCACCGTGGCGCTGTAGCCCAGCTCCAGCGCGTCGGCAATCAGGGCGTGGCCAATCGAGACTTCTGCGACGCCCGGCACGGCTTTGATGAAGGCGCTGAGGTTGTCGCGGTTCAGGTCATGGCCGGCGTTGATGCCCAAGCCCAGCTTGAGTGCCGCGCGTGCGGTCTCAGCAAAGCGGGCCAGTTGTGGGGCCTGCTGCGCTGTGCCCCAAGCGGCTGCATAAGGCTCGGTGTAGAGCTCGACCCGGTCGGCCCCAACCGCTTGAGCCCCGGCCATGGCGGCGGGGTCCGCATCCATGAACAGGCTCACGCGCAGGCCCCAGGCATGGGCTTGCGCAATCAGCGGTCGCAAACGGTTGGTATCGCCAGGGAAACCCCAGCCATGGTCACTGGTGAACTGGCCTTGGGTGTCGGGCACAAAGGTGACCTGATGCACCGGCAATTTGCGTTGCACCAAGTCGTGCACCACATCCATCAAGTTGTGCGAGGGGTTGCCTTCGATGTTGAATTCGCGATCTGGCCAGTCTTTCAGCAGCGCCGCGAGTTCAGGCACATCACTGGCCCGAATGTGACGCTCATCGGGGCGAGGGTGCACCGTAATGCCGTTGGCGCCGGCCTGCAAACACAAGGTGGCCGCGCGCGTCACGCTGGGGATGCCCAGGTGGCGCGTGTTGCGCACCAGCGCGACTTTATTCAGGTTGACCGAGAGCACTGTCTTTTTGTAGTTCATGCGGGCAATTCTACAAATTCGCCATGGCAGGCATGGCGTGGCCGTGGCAGACACGCGAACTCGGCAAAGCCGCTACAGCGACTGCAGGTCGATCATCATCTGGCGCGTGCGCAATGTGGTCACTCCGCAATGGTAATTGAGCAGCGTGCGCAGTTGCGGCTTGAGCTGCGCCATCACCTCTGAGCAGGCGCGCAAGGTGGCGGTAAACGGCTTTGATTCCGCCAGCGACTGTTGCAGCGCAACCCATTGCGCGCCGTTCAGGCTGGCCCGGTCCGCGTCATGGGCCTGGCGCAAGCCCCCTTCGGGCACCAGGCTGTAGCGACTCGCGGGGTCCAGGGCCAGCAGTGTCATGGTTTGCGCGTCCAGCAAGGGCAGCAAGCCGATCTCGCGCAGCAGCAACAGCTCAAAGGCGCGCAAGGCCGACTGCAGGACTTCACCATGCTCGGAGGCGATCACCCGCACCACCTGCGCATACACATCAAACAAGCGGGTGTGCGGGTCGTCGCGCGCCAGCAGCGTCAGCAACAGTTCGTTGAGGTACAGACCCGACATCAGCGCGTCGCCAGTCGGCATGACGTGGCCGCCCTGCCATTCGGCTGCCTTCAAGGTGCGAATCTCGGCATCCCCGCCAAACGCCAGATGCAAGGGCTGCAAGGGCAACAAAATCGGACGGAAGCTGGAACTGGGCCGCTTCACGCCCTTGGCCACCAGCGCAATGCGGCCGTGGTGGCGCGTGAACACCTCCAGAATCAGGCTCGATTCGCTCCAGTCGTAGCGGTGCAGCACGTAGGCTGGTTCGTCAGAGATGCGTTGGGTCGCCAAAATGCTTTGTTTTTAGTAGCTGCTCACGCCCTGTTGACGGGGGCAAGCGGGTGAAAAAGCACTTGACACGGAAGGACTCAGGCTTCGTTGGGAGTGGGTCAGCATGACAGACACGCCTTACCCAAACAGCTTGGAAATGGTCGGCATCGGCAAAAACAGCCGGGTAACACGGGAGCTCAAAGGCATAAACCCAAAATGCAGATAAAACGCCGCTGCCGCCTCGTCTTTGGCATCGACCACCACGGCCATCGCGGCGATCTCTGCGGCGGCCTGTTGGGCGCGGTGCAGAGCATCCATCAGCAAGAACTGCCCCAAGGCTTTCCCTTTGCAGCCTTGATCCACCGCTAGCCGCCCCAACAAGGTCACGGGCAATTGCGGGTAGCGAGGCAATTTTTTAGCGAACTCTGGCGGCAGGTCAGCGACGTTGATCGTTGAGGCCGACAAGGTGTAATAGCCCAGTATCTGATCGCCCGGTGGCGCCACGGCCACAAACGCAGCCGCCACGTGGTTTTGAGCGTCTTGCCTGGCTTGATGCTGCAGATATCGGTCCAGCGCGACTTGACCACAGCTGAACGCCTCACGGGCATGACTTTCCTGCAGCTGTGCAATACGGCAGAAAGCAGGCGTCACCGTCAAGTCAGACACCCGTCAAGCCGCGGTACTGCTGAGCCGCGTGGCGCAGGCGATCAGCGGGCTCGGGTGGGTCGAGCAAGGCCGAGACAAAGCGAATCTGCTCTTCACGCGACAGACGGATGGTTTCATGCTCGGCAATGATGCGCGTGGCGGCTTCTTGCGCACTGGCCACAACAAACTCGCTCAGCTTTCGGCTGGTGAGCAAGGCGGCTTGCTGAAACAAGGCCTTTTGTTCGCTGCTGATGCGCGCCTCAAGACGTGCACCCAGCGTCCTGGCGGGGGTTGTGCCGGTGATTGGCATAGGGGCCACTCTTTCTTTGCGGGGCTGGATGCGTTGGTACATATTCAAAACAGACTCAAATTGTACGCCATTCATCCGTACAAGTACCGCAATTATCCATTCAGGAGTGCTGATGTTGATGCCATTTTTCCAGGTCGGGTTCAGACACATTGCCGACTTCCACTGGAACCGCATGAAACTCGGCGGAAAGTCGAAAGCTGACCTTGGATTTCGCCGGAACCGGTCGTTCGCCACCGATGCCAGAAACTCGGAAGCAGTCACCCAGCGACGAAAATCAGTTTTCCCGTTTGTCGGTCGGCAGCGCAGCGGAAGCGGGTATTCGCGAACAGCCGGTACCTGGAAGTCCAATTCGGTGCTATTCGTTAGGTCACCTACCCAACGTTTGCTGCATATTGATTTGTGAACGAGTTGATGAACACAGAACAACCCAAAATTAGCAGGTTCTGAGCATGTTTTTGCCAAGACAACAAAACGGCCGTTGATGAACAACAGTTTCACGCTGGGATTGGCTTGGATCAGTCAGCAATAGACCCATGACTGCCTTTCTCAATTGCCGCAATCCAACCGTCAAAATTGAACGCCAAGTTTGCTGAAAGTTGTGAACCCGGATCGTAGGACACGATCCGACAGCATTAACCACTGCAACTACCAGGCAACTCCAAAATTTCGGTTGAAGCACTGATACATGGAGCTAAACGCGTTGGCTGGCGACTTTCACCGGATGTAGCCGCGAGGTAGCCCTGCGCCTGACAGGCGCGGCGCACCGGCAATCACGCTCCTGGACGGGACTTTTTTGGCAACGGACGTGCCAAGCAGGGCCTTGCTGCAGTCGTGGTGCGGGCTTTGCAGCGATTCGAGGGCTGTTCCAAGGCGCGATACTTGGCCTCACACGGTTGAATTTCCTATCCGTAACTCAGGCTAAATCTTGGCGAGGATTTTGATTCGCTCAGCCCCCGGTTTGTTCCACTCTCGCCGACAGGCCGCGCCAGCCCGTCGGCGTCTGTTCTAACGGTCACGACGACCCCGCTGCGGTGAAAAGCACGTCAGCGCGACGGCATCTCGCGATTCAGTTGCTATTGCTGACGACCGTGCCCGTCACCGGATCGAGGATCAGCTTGCGCGTTTTCGGCTTGGAGTTGAAGTCGAACATGTTGGCCAGCGTGCCGGCGCCGCGATCGCGGGAACCCGTTCCAAGCGGCGGCGCGACCGGCCCGTCGATGAAGCCGAGCCCCCAATTGTCCTCGATGAAGCGCAGCACCGACGTCTGGTCGGTCATCGTGTGATCGACGAAATTGGACTTCGCCCACGGCGATATCACCAGCAGTGGCAGG
>DATCIC010000021.1:0-8655 GCA_036508025.1 Rhodoferax sp.
CACCCGCGTCTTGCCGGCCACGGCATCAAGCGGCAGCAATTCATAGTCGACCGAGTAAAAGCCGGTGCGCTTGATCGCCACTGAGCCGTCGTGCCCACCCCACATCGCAAACTGCACCGCTTTTTCGCCGACTTCACGCGCTTCGCGCTGATCGACGTCCGACACGCAGCCGATGAACGAACGCTGCAGGTAGCCAAAGGTGTCGCCCCGCACGCGCTTGATGTTGAGCTTGGCCTTGATCTCATTGCACAGCAGATCAGCCAGAGCGCCGTTGCCCGAGAGCTGCATGTTGCCGTGCGCGTCATGCTCCATTTCCTTGGCCAGCAGCGCGGCAATGGGCGTGCCGCTGGCATCATGAATGCCTTCGGAGACCGCAATCACGCAGCGACCAAAGCGTTCATAAGTGGTCTTGACGTCAAGCAGAAATTTGCTCAGGTCAAAGGTGCGCTCGGGCAGGTAGATCAGGTGTGGCCCGTCATCTGGAAACTTCTTGCCCAGGGCCGATGCCGCCGTCAAAAAGCCGGCGTGCCGCCCCATCACCACGCCGACATAGACGCCGGGCAGCGCCGCATTGTCCAGGTTGGCGCCGGCAAAGGCTTGCGCCACAAATCGCGCCGCCGACGGAAAACCGGGCGTGTGGTCGTTGCCCACCAGGTCGTTGTCGATGGTTTTCGGGATGTGAATGCTGCGCAAGGGGTAGCCGGCCTTTAGCGCTTCCTGGCTGACGATGCGCACCGTGTCGCTGGAGTCGTTGCCGCCGATGTAGAAGAAGTGTTCGATCTGATGCGCCTGCAGCACCTTGAAAATCTCCTGGCAGTAGGCGATGTCGGGCTTGTCGCGGGTCGAACCCAGGGCGCTTGAGGGCGTATTGGCCACCAGTTCCAGGTTGTGGCTGGTTTCCTGGGTGAGGTCCACAAACTCTTCATCGACGATGCCGCGAACGCCATGGCGCGCGCCATAGATATGCGCCACCTGGCTAAAGCGACGCGCCTCCAGCGCCACGCCGACCAGCGACTGGTTGATGACTGCGGTGGGGCCGCCGCCTTGGGCGACGAGTATTTTTCCGGATGCCATGGGGTGTCCTTGAAGGTTGGAGCAATGCTCGGTTTCTATTGGGTGATTGTGCCTCTGAAACAATTCTCAGCCAGTGGCGAGCGCGTGGCGCTGCGCGAATCCGGCTGGCACTTGATTTGGCTCAAGCGCAGAGGCTGGGGGTTGTTGATAATGAACGCTCACCAAGGGTATTTGTGGGTCTTGCGGCCGTTGCGCCACCACAAGCTGCTCTTGCCCAACTGATGAAAAAGGATGTGAACCATGAGTGCCTTCCCGGAACCGTTCAGCTTTGTCGCGCTGGATGCGTGTCACCAGCAAATGCAGATTCATCTGGCTGAACTGGCCGCACTGGTGGCTCAGATGGAGGGCTCTGGCCTGGATGCCAAAGCGCAGCGCCAGGCAGGTGCCATCGAGACCTTTTTTTCCAGCACCGCGCGCCAGCACCACGCCGAGGAGGAGAAGAACGTGTTTCCGCCACTGTTGCTCAGCAGTAATTCCGAACTGATGGCGGCTGTGCATGCCCTGCACCAGGACCATGGCTGGATCGAAGAAAACTGGATCGAGCTGGGGCCGCAGCTGCGCGCCATTGCCCTGGGCAATAACTGGTTCGACCCGGCCGAGTTCCACCACGGCGCCGAGGTGTTCGTTGCGCTGTGCCAGGAACACATCGCGCTCGAAGAGTCGCTGGTTTACCCCGAAGCCAAGGCGTGCTGGGCGCAGACCGTGACCAGCCGAGCCAAGCGCGCACCTTGAACAGCTTGCGGCCCAGTGACTCGCGCGGCTCTGAACCCGGGGCCTGGCCTACTTGGGCCACAGCACCCACAGGCGCAAGGGCTGCTTGAGACGACCGGCCAGTTCGGCGGCATCAGGGCCCCAGCCGGCAAAGTAGTCAGCGCGCACGGCGCCCACGATGGCGCTGCCAGTGTCCTGCGCCAGCACCAGCTTTTGCAAGTTGAAACCAGGGCCCCGGGAGGCTAGCCACACGGGCGTGCCATAAGGAATGCTGCCCGGGTCCACCGCAATCGAGCGACCGGGCGTCAGCGGCACGCCCTGAGCCCCCTTGGGACCCCAGGCCGCATCGAGTTCCGACATCGCCTCTTCGCGGAAAAAAACGGTGCGTGGATTGCTCCACAACAGTTCATTCACGCGGCCCGGGTTTTGTACCAGCCAGGCTTTGATGGCGGGCCACGAGGCATCGCGCACCACCCCTTGATCGAGTAACCAGCGGCCCACGCTTTTATACGGTTGCCCATTGGAGCCCGCGTACGCCAGTCGCACCAGGGTTTGGCTGCCGTCGGGCTGGCGGATGCGCACTCGTCCGGAGCCCTGTATCTGCAATACCAGGGCATCAATGGGGTCGGTCAAAAACACAATTTCACGTCCCTTGAGCGCCGCTTGCACCCGCGCCGAGGTGTCAATCTGCTCGCGTGTGTACCAAGGCAGGTTTTGTGCCAGACCCGGCGGCGGCTGGTACAAAGGCACGCTGAAGTCAGCGCTGGCGCTGCGCGCGGCGTCCAGCACCGGTTCGAAATAAGCGGTCAGCAAGCCTTCTGCGTCACCCGTCAAAGTGTCGACCCGGTAGGGCTGCAACCGGGCCTGCAGCCAGGCCCGGCGCTGTGGCTCGTCGCCAATGCTCAAGCGCCGCACCTCGCTGCACAAGGGCGCAAACACAGGGCCCGGTCGCTCGCAGCTTTTGATCCAGGCGTTCCAGGCCTCAAACAAGGAGTCGTCCTCGAATCCAGGCAACTCTGCCCAACGCACCGCTGTCCAGCGGCTTTTGGCGCGGACGATGGGCCCGGGCAGAGGCCCGGCATCGCCAGGCCGGGCGCTGATGGACGGCGCGGCCAATTCCATGGGCGCGGCGGGTTGCTGAGGCGGTATCGGTGCGCTGCTGCACCCGACGAGCATCCCTACAATCCAGATATTTAAGACCTTACTTCGGAGTTGATTCATGAGTTTGCTCTTGCTGGAAGCGCTGGGAGCCCTGCTGCTGCTGCTGCTGATCGTCTGGTGGACCATGTTTTCCGGGCGCCGCCGGGGTGAATTGCCAGCCGCGCCGGCCGCCCCCGATGACGCCGCGCCAAAGTCAACATCGCCGGTTGAAAAGACCTGACTCCAACTGGACATAAGGGGCACCATAAGCCCATGATCGTCAACGCGGCGCGACATTCGTGCCCCCGGTCTTGCGTTGCACTCGTTTGATTTGGGGGTCGGCCCAGCTGCCGTCAATGTGAAACTCCTGCGTGGCGGCTTCGGTCAGCGGCTTGCGCAAGAACAACTGAGCCAAAAAAGTACCAATGCCGATCGCCGGGTTGATGACCGAGGCAATCAGCGACGCCGTGCCGGCGTTGATCTCCGGCACCACGACCACTTTGAGATCCTGGGTTTCCTTTCCAATGTCGGCGCGCCCCTCCATCAGTACCGCCGCATTGACCCCCTTCATCTGCAAATTGTTGGTTTTGGCAATCCCCTGTTCGATGGTGACATCACCTCGCACAAAGTCAAAAGAAAAACCTTCACTGAAGACGTCCCTGAAATCAAGCGTCAGGCGGCGCGGCAAAGCCTGCAGACTCAAAACGCCCAGTAACTTGGCCATGCCCGGGTCGGCTTTCAAGAACTGACCCGACTCCATGTTGACGGTGAACGCACCCGTCATGGACGGGTAGTCAAGGCTGATCGGCGAGCCCATCCAGGCCACTTGCCCTTCCATCTGGCCGCGGCCTTTTCGGACCACGCCTGGCATGCCAAAACGCGTCAACAATTCACCACCGTCAGCAATGGCCAGCTTGAAATTCATGACCGTGCGCCGACGCGCGTTCGCCCTCGGCGGGGTCAGCGCGCCCACTGCGGCCCAGTTGCCGGTGGCAGTGAGCACCGCTTCTGGTGCGATGATGTTGAATTTGTTAAGCCGCCATTCGCGTGCCAAACCTCCCAGCGCCACCGCGCTGCTGCCCCGGTTGATTGCCTCCACCTCGACACGTCCGAGCCGTTTGCCGCGCAACTCAAAGTCCTCCACCACGATATCAAGCGCCGGAATGCTTGCTGGTTGCTCTTCGAGCAGCGCCTCCATGTCGCGGGCGGTACTGGGCGCAATGGTCAGCCGGGCGAGTCGGGCATACAAGCGACCCTCCCCGAGGTCCGAGGGCTGGCGATATTCCAGGTAACCGTTGAGTTCAGTAGCATCCAGATTGGCCCGCCACAGCACCCCTTCGCGCGAGCCGCCGACCACCACGTTGTGCAGCGTGCGCCCGCCAAAAGTCAAGGTCTGTGCCCGCACGGCCATGCTGGTGGGCAGATAGCTCAGGGCTGCGCTCGCTGCCCCGGCGGCGCCCGGCGTTGGTTGCGGGGTTGCTGTGCCCAGCGTTGCGTCGGGCAGCGAGCTGCCCGCTGCCCGTTCCAGCAGTGCGCCCCAGGTGTCCAGATCAACGGCTCTCAGGTTGATGTTGGCCACCACCCCTTCATCGGGCAAGGGGGCTGACTCTTGCGGCGACAAGCCAACACCTATGCTGCCGCGCGTCACGCGTGGCTCTGGCCCCGAGAGATCGCGGATATAGCTGATGGACGCGACCGAGCCCAGATTCAGCGTCAGCTGGTCGCGCAAGGGCGGTGCAGCGCCCCGTCCGGGTGGCAAAGACTGCGCCAGCAGCGCGGTTTCCAGCCGAAACGGCAGCAGGGCTTGTGCACTCTTGTTCAAGGGCGCGGGCAGACTCAGGCTCAGCCCCTGCAAATTGCTGCTGACCGTGAGCTCAGGCGCGCCGCCGCGAAAACCCAGCACTGCGGTGTAAGCCGCACTGCCACTGGCATGCTGTGCCATGCGCGCTGCAAAGCCGAGCTCTTGGGCCTGGCGCAAACCTTCAGCCGAGACCGTGCCGCTGGCGCGTATCAGCACGGAGGCCGCAGCGCGGTTGGCCATGGCGCCGCTCAGCGCCACCGAGCCACCCTCCAGACGTGCCTCGCCGCCCAAGAGTCGTGCCTGGCCCGCGACAATCGAAAACCCTCTGTCAGAGAAATTCACGACACCCCGGGCCCCAGTCAATTTAGGCGTCCCGGGCGTGATCTGAAATTCGTTATTGCGCAGCGTGACGCTGCCCAGTACCGTTGATTTTTCCAGGGCTGCGATGGGCAGGGTCAGTTTCAACTTGTAATCTGCGCTGCCGCTCGCCACGGCCCGGTCCAATGCGTTGCCGATCATTGACCCTAACGGGGAGCTCTTGACGATACCCAGCCCCTCGGCCAATGCGCCCTGAAGTTCGGCCGTCACCGTCACCGTGGCATGGCTCAAATCGGCGATCAAGGCGTCGACTTTGCTGATCTGCAAGTTGGACGCCGCGCCCATCCTGGCGCGCGCGCCTCTGACCTGCAACTGCGCCCGGTCAAACACCAGCTCGCCACTGAGCTGCGTCAAAGGAGGCCAAGGCAGGGCCTGCGGAGCTTGGATACTGCGCGGTACGTAGAGCAAGGCGGCGTTCTGCACATCGGCTGAAATCCGGAATTCCCCTTGTTTTGGGTCTCGAAAGGGCATGTTGTTCAGATCACCATTGACCCGGGCCTTGACGCCGCTGGCTGTCCCGGCCGTCACCGCATCACGCACATAGTCACGCACAGGTTGTCCAATCAGGCTGGGTAAATAGCGGTGCACGCGTGTGCCGTCGGCCCGAATCAAAGCCGCCTGCAGATCGAGCACTCCGGGAAACCGGGAGCGGCTACTGGACTTGGCTGGGTCACTGGTCTCCCATTTAATTTGCGCCTCGCCCTGGGCGTCGGCATTGCTGAACTTGAGGTTGGGCAGTTGCACGGCAATATGGTCACCCTTGACCTGCCACTTGACCTCGGTGGACAACTGCGCGACAGGAATCTCCGGCTCATCAAATATCCCGGGAAACACCAAGGCGCCGTTGCTCAGGCTGACGCTGGCCTTGCCAGAGGATTGGTTAAAGTCAAAATCAATGCTGGCACCGCGAACGCCCGGTGAGTCCGCCGGGGGCAGTCCTTGGGTGGGCGCAATTTTGAGCGTGTTCGCGGCCAGCTCCAGCTGATTGACCAGGCCCTTGACCTCATACTGGCTGAAGGCGCCCATCGGTCCCTGCCAACTGGCCTGGATTCGTTCCACCAGCCCCTTGGGGGCATACGCCAGCAGCGCCGCGTGGGTCACCGGGTCAATCGGCAAACGGTCGGCAATTTGCGACAGGGCCTGCAGGTCCAGCTTGTCCGCCTTGAGCGCACCGCGCGCGGCAACCTGGCCCTCGGCAGCGGTGTAATCAACAGAGACGTTGCCACCTGGCCAGTGCAAGCCGTCACGGGTGTCAAACGCCAGCGCCTGGGTGGAAAACTGGAAGCCGTTGGACAACACGCGCCCGCCCAGGCGCCCGCGTACCGACAGCAGCTCCAGCGCCTGCAATTGCGCGCCCAGCCTGACATTCACCTCCGACAAGGCCACGTCCGCCGCCCCACCCGTCACTTGACCCCGGCTGACATCAACCCAGGCTCGCAGCGCGCCCTTTCCCTGGCGCAGATCGACGCCCACGTCGGCGTAGCGCCGCAGCTCGGACAAGTCCACCCGCGCAAAGGCGGCGTAGAGCTGGCCTTGCCAGTCTTGCCAATGGCCTCTATGGCGTGATAACAAGGGCTGCGTCATCAGTCCCCGCACGCTGAAGCGCTCACCCCACAGCGCGGGCGGCGTGGCATCGAACCGAAGATCGTGGTGGCGGCCCGCATTGCGCACCACCAGGTCTACCTGTTGCAGCGCCAGCGTCGGGGCGGCCCGTAATTCATCGGTCCACAAAATGCTGCCGTCGCGAATGACAAATTCGAGTTGCGAAAAAAACCAGTCAACTGCGCTACTTCCGGTGTCACTGGTTTGGGAGAAATCGAGCCCCGCCACGCGAATTTTTCCGTCCAAGGCTCGCCGGATACTGAGCTGTGGCCGCTCCACATACAGTTGCTCAAAGCCCAGGCGCCAAACCGAGCGGGGCGACAGCGCGGCAAGAACCCGCGGCAAGCGCAAGGCTTCCCGGCCCTGTTCGTCAAACAACTCGACATCGGTCAGTTCGAACGACGGAATCATGCCGGTCGTTTGGGCTGTAATGGCGCCAATGCGCACCGGCACCCCCAGTGCCCGCGCGGCGTAGGCTTCCAGCTGTGGGCGAAATTCGCCGATTCGCGGCACAATCAGCCAATGCAACGCCCCCCAGGTCAGCCCAAAAACAAACCACGCAGCCAACACCAGTCCCAGCGACCAGCGCGCCACGATGGACCAGGTTTTCAGCAGTGAGGATGGGGGGGGCGTCAAGTCAATCATTGTGAGCTTGTAAATATGACAGGAATTATGACCGGCCCCGCTTTGTCATCGCACTCGCGTTTTGGCCAGCGCATTCGTCGCCGATTTGAGAGCCAGCTGCATTTGTTGCCCCCGGGTTTGCCAGGCCCAGCGTCGATGGCGCAGGCCTGTGACGCTTTGCGCGCGCTGGGTCTGGACACCGCCAGCGCTTTGCGCACCACCCGCCAGCTGGTGCTGGAGCGCTTGCTGTGCCTGGACTGCGACCAGCAAGCCACTTTGCAGCAGGTGACGCAGGCCATGACCGATCTGGCCGAGTTCGCGCTGAACACTGCCTGCGCCGAGGTTGAACTGACACTGGACCAGACCCACGGCGCGCCCACTACCGCAGCAGGTGCGCGCGCGCAACTCTGGATCGTCGGCATGGGCAAGCTCGGTGCGCGTGAGCTCAACGTGTCGAGCGACATCGACCTGATCTACGTTTACGACGAAGACGGAGACACCGCTGGCGACAGCCAGGGTCGTGGCCGCATTTCAAATCAGGAATATTTTGCCAAGGCGGTGCGGGCCATCTACGCGTTGGTGGGCGACACCACCGAACATGGCTTTGTGTTCCGGGTCGATCTGGCGCTGCGGCCCAACGGCAATTCAGGGCCGCCAGCCGTGTCGCTGGACGCGCTGGAACAATACCTGCATGTACAGGGCCGCGAGTGGGAACGCTTTGCCTGGCTCAAGAGTCGCGTGGTGGCCCCAACGGCATGTGTGAATGATGGCTCGACCCTGGCCTTGCGCAGCGTCGTGATGCCCTTCGTGTTCAGGCGCTATCTGGACTACAGCGTGTTTGATTCGCTGCGCGTGCTGCACCGGCAGATTCGCGAGCACGCCAGCAAACGCAGTGCCGGACACCCGGAGCGCGCCAACGATGTCAAGCTGTCACGCGGCGGCATTCGTGAAATCGAGTTCACCGTGCAGTTGCTGCAGGTGGTGCGCGGCGGGCAATTCCCCGAGCTGCGAACGCGGGCTACGCTCAGTGCGCTGCCGCGGCTTGTCAAAGCGGGCCTGATGCCGTCAAACACGGCGCGGGCGCTCGCCGAGGCCTATGTTTTTTTACGCCAGGTCGAGCACCGGATTCAGTACCTGGACGACCAGCAAACCCATGTGCTGCCCACGCAGGACCAGGACCTGGCCTGGATCGCCAGCACCATGGGCTTTGACACTGCGCGCCAGCTCTTGCACCAGCTTGATGCCCATCGTGAGGTCGTGGCTGAAGAGTTTGACAAGCTGCTCGGCGGCGGCGCGGAGCAGGAATGCAAGGGTTGCAATGGCGG
>DATCIC010000022.1:0-6306 GCA_036508025.1 Rhodoferax sp.
GTGGATGCGAAAGTTGGCCGGCAGAAGCTGCGGCAGCACGAAACGGGTCACGGTGGCGGCGACCACCAGCCCGGCAATCGCATACAGGCCGAGTTGCGCCAGGCCCGGAAAACCCGACAGCAGCAAGGCAGCAAAGCCGGCTATGGAGGTCAGCACGCCGAGCCGGATCGTGGGCCAAAAGCGCTTGATCCAGTGCTGCGGATCGGCCTCGCCCTGTTCGGATTGCACAAACAGGTAGATGGAATAATCCACCGCCTCGCCGATCAGAGCGGTGCCAAAGCCCAGCGTGATGCCATGCACCGAACCAAAGCCCAGACTGACGGCCGCAACGCCTGCCAGCGCGCCGCTGATGACAGGCAAAAACCCCAGGGCGAGGGCCGTGAAAGAGCGATAAACGAGCAGCAGCAGCGCCGCGATGAGCCCGATGCTGATGAGGGACAGGAGGCTGACCTGGCTTTTGATGGTCTCGCGCGACGTCACCGAGAACACGCCGGGACCGCTCATGACCAGCCGGGCGTCCGCGTGGGCATCCGGTGCTGTTTCAAACGCCTGGCGGATCGCCGTCATGGCGTTTTGCTGGGCATCGGTATCGGAACCTGCGGCGCGCGTTTGCATCAGCAGCAAGGCGCGCGCACCGTCGCGTGAGGCCCAGGCGCCCTCCACCAGCTTGGGCTGCGTGCCGCTGTTGAGCTGTTCGAGCAATTGCACCATCTCACCGGTCGGGTCGCGCGGCAACATGGATTTCACCAGCAGTCCGGCGGGCGAGGCGAGCAGGTCAATGCTCTCGCTCAAGGCGGCATGCAGTCCTTCGGCGCTGAAGCGCGCCGGCGTCACCGCCGGGCTCAAAAGGTAACGGTTGTTGAACAGAAAGGCCCGGTCGCGCTCGGTGTTGACGGGCTCGCCATTGTTGACGGTGACAAAAGCCGCATCGGCGCGCAGGCGCTGGGCGATGTGCCTGGAAAGCCGGGCACGGCGGGGCGCATCAGCGCCTTCAATGCCGACCAGGATCAGGCGCGAGGCCAGGCCGTCACGCAATTGGTCCATGAGCAGCTGCTGCTCCGGCGTGGGGGTGCGCGGCATGAAGGCCGACAAGTCGGTGGTGAAGCTGGTGCGGCTGATCACGCCAGCGCAGAGCAGCAAAAACGCCAGCCACAGCGCGACGGCAAGGCGGCCACGGCGACGCGTATCAGGCCTCACGGCTTCACCAATTTCTCAATGCTCATCAAGGAGCTGTCCCCATCGGCCTGGGTGATTTCGATGCTGCGCACCTGGTCACGGGCACCGGTGATGCGGATGCGCTGCACCACGGCCAGCATCTTGTCGTCCCGTGGCAGCAGTTGCAGGGTCCAGCGCTCCGCCGTGCCCTCCAGGCTCAGTTGATAGTTGCGCTCCAGCGCCTTGCGGTCGCCCGCCAAAGTGCCGCGAATACTGTCGATAAACGCCGCGAGTTCAGGATAAGCCTGCAACTGCAGATGGTGTTTTTGACGGCCGCGCTCAATCAACAGCTCGCCGCCGTCGATCACCATGGATTCGGGTTTGGGCTTGAGCGTGCGTTTTTCCAGGTGGTCAGGCGCGGTGTAGAACAGCTCCCCGGACGACTCAACCGGCTTTTCGAGGATGGCAATATTTTTTTTCTCGACAAAGCTGGCCTGGCTGGACCTGTTCTGGGCCAGGGAGTCCATCAATTGCTGGATGTCCCAGGCCGCCAGGACGACCGGGCTGGCCGTGGCAAGTAGCAGGCCCAGCGCGAGTGACGCCAGTTTAAAAAGTCGAACGGGGTGCATCATGGCGTGGGTTGATTTTTTCAGGAGAACGGCTGGGTCGCGGCACGGGAGCCCGCCAGAAATCAAAGAAGTTGAACCAGTTGTAGGGCGCGCTGCAACAGTATTGCGCCAACAGCGCAGCATAGCGTGTCATGGCCGCCTGTACCGCCAGCGTGCGCCCGCGTGGCGGCACCTTGGAGAAATCCGCCAGCGCTTCAAAGTGGATGTCGTAACGGTTGCCGCCGCGATACAGCCCGGTCATGAACAGGACCGGGCGCCTCAATATCGCCGCCATCCGGAACGGACCCAGCGGCAGCTCGGCCGGGTCGCCCAGAAAATCAAACGCGCGGGTGTCGTCCAGACCCAGCGACCGGTCGCCCAACATACCCACAACCGTGCCCCGGCCCAGCAGTTCATGCACCTGAATCATCGAATCGATGTGGCCCAGCGCGATGATGTCCTGTTGCGCTTTCGGGTTGATGGCGCCGAGCGCCGCGTTGATCTTGCGCGCATTCTCCTCATACATCGCCATGACCACCCGCAGGCCGGGCTGTTGGCGGCCGACGGCCCGCAGCACTTCGAAGCTCCCCAAGTGCGCGCCGAGCAAAAAAACGCCCTGCCCGTCGGCCACGACCTGGTCGATGAGAGCCTGGTTGTGAACGCGGATGTCGAACAGCTCGAAGCGCCCGTTGAGCAGATAGATCCGGTCATGAATCACCGACGCGAAACACAGGAAATGCCGAAACAGATGGCGCCAGCCGACCGCTGCGGGCGTGGGCAGTTGGAGCACCCGGCGCAAATAGTCGCGTGACATGCGACGCGCTGTCGGCGCAAACGCCAGGAAATAGGCCACGATCACGTACAGCACCACGCGGCTCGCGCCCCGGCCCAGCCGCAGCGAGAGCCAGGTCATCAAGCGCAGCATGAACAGGCTGCTGCGCTCGGGGCGCTGTTGCCATTCAGCGCTGCCGGACGGCGTGGCCTGCTGCTGCGCCGTCATGGCGCAGACGGCAACACCAGCGTGCCGGTGGCGACTTTCCGCTGGCCGCTGGAGATATCGAAGCGGGTGCTGCCTGAGGCGCCAGGAGTGAGAGCAAGCGTCAGTGTCTCGCCAGGGCCGACCGGGCTCAGAAACTTGGCAGCGCTGATCTGGCAGAGCGGCGGCGTATCAGCGCCGTCCCCGGGTGCCCTGGGTCGCCCTGTTTGCAGCACTGCATGAACGACGGCGTCCAGCAAGACCACGCCCGGCACAATCGGCGTCCCCGGAAAATGGCCGGCAAAAGCCGGATGATCCGGCGCAATGAAGAGCGTGGTCTCAAGCTGCATGGGGCGTGCCTTTGCGCTGATGCTGGGATGCCAGTACCTGCAGTGCGTTGCGCGGCAATTTGCCGGTGCTGTTGCGAGGCAGCGACGCCAGCAGCACCAGCGGCCTGGGGATGAAAACCGCGTCGATGCGTTCCCGCAGGGCCGCCAGCAGGGTGGTCGCCTTCATGCCGGGCGCGACGACAAAGGCCATCAAGCGCGTCACGCTGGCGTCGTCATGCTCAGCGGGCATGAAAAAAGCGCCGTCGATCACGCCCGGGATGGCATTGAGCTGATGGTTCAGGTAGTCGATCGAGCTGCGTTTGCCCGCGATGTTGATGAGATCGGCCGTGCGGCCATGCAGAAGGAAACGCCCACCATTCAAGAGTTCGAGTTCGTCCGCCATGGGCATGGGCGGCTGAACATGCCCGCCCGAGACCCAGGTACGCCCCTGCGAAACGCTGAGCGTGAGCTCCGGGAAAGGCGTCCACTGGGCGGTCTGGGTGGTGCGCCTGGTCGCAATCTGGCCCGTCTCGGTCGAACCGTAGATTTCAAACAAGGGCGCCTGCAGGCGGGCCTCGACGGCCAGCGCCAGTTGGGGCGGCATGGGCGCAGTGGCCGACAGGACCAGATCGGGCGGGGGAATGTCCAGCCCCGACGCCAGCAGGACCTTCAAATGCAGGGGCGTGGTGACCAGCAGGCACGGGCGCGGCGATTGCGCGAGCACCGAGCAGATGTCGGCCGGGTAAAACGGATGCGCCGCACTCAGGGCTGAGCCGCTTTGAAGCGCCAGCAACACGGAGGACTCAAAGCCAAACATGTGTTGCGGTGGCACCGTGGCCACAATGCTGTGGCGCCTGCCGTCGAGCAGGCCCAGGCGGGCGGCTTCGGCCCGAACGCTGCGAACCAGTCCGCCCCAGCTTTTCCGGTGGGCCACCGACGTGCCGGTCGAGCCGGACGTGAACACGATGGCCGTCGTCCGCGCGGCCGGGATTTCGGGAACATCGTCCAGGGCGCTGGCTGCATCCGCTGCTGCTGCCTCAACGGCCCGCGCGCCAGCCCACACAAATTGGGGCAGATCAAAGGCCTGTGGCTGGTCTACCAGGCAAAACACATCGGGCGCAAAGTGCTTCACCTGGCGCATCATTTCTGGTGTGAGCGTGGGCGGCAGCAGGCTGATCTTGTCGGCCAGCAAGGCCGCTGCCACGCCGACGGCAAATCGGTAGCGGTCGACGCAGACATTGACAACGTGCCGGCCTGCAGGCAAATCTGCAGCCAACTGCCTGACATCGGCCAGAAAATGCGCGACGGTGATCGGCCCGGCATGGCCGTAGGCCAGGATGTCTTGCGCATGAGCGTGCGTGACAAGCGGGAAACTGCTCATGGTCGGTGCGCCTTGTCTTCTGCGGTCGCTTGCCGGTAAGCGCGAATCGCCGCCAGCGGCCCGGCGCGATCGGCGGCGGGCAACACATAACAGCGCGCCGCATATTCACCCACAAACATCAAGCCCAGCAGCGGAATGCCCAGCAGGTTGGCAAAAGTCGACCAGACGGCAACCGGAGCGAGCCAGAACAGCAGCAGCGACAGCCCTGCGGTGGCGCCAAAATAAAAGGTCCAGCTCCAGGTGGCCGCGCGCGTGTAGCGCGTGAGCGCCGGCGTGAGGCTGCCATGCACGATGCTGGCAAAGCGCGAAATCATGGGTGTACCGCCACGCTGCAGGGTTTTGCCGAAGGCCACGCACAACAGCGCATACGTGCCTGCATGCTGCAGCAGAAAGACCCAGTTGTAATGGGCCACCAGCCAGCTTCTGAATGCGTAAGTCACAGCGCATGCCGCCAGGCTCAGGGCCAGCATGAGGGCGCGCTGCTGCGAACGCCAGGCCAGCATGAAGCCCAGCCCGAGCATGGGCGCGAGGGCGACCAGGGCGCCCTGCAGATCGGGCGTGGTTGACGCGGCGGCCCGATGGGACAGCAACGCATAGGCGATGCCCAAGGCGAGCAGGCCGCCCCAACGAACGGCTTGCTTGAGCCGTGTCGCCAATTCAGCTTTCACTGGGTACGCTGGGCGGCGATATGGTTACTCAGGCTGCGCAGCGACAGGAAGATGGCGTGGTTGTCTTCCTCGCCCGCGCGCAGTTGCAAGCCGTAGCGCTTGGAGACCACGAGCGCAATTTCAAGGATATCGATGGAGTCCAACCCCAAACCGTCGCCATACAGGGGTTCATCGGCCTGGATGTCGGCTGCGCCAACGTCCAGGTTCAAGGCGCTCACCACCAGTTCAGCAACTTCAAGTAGCAAGGCTGCATCAGCGGTTGGGGAGGATGCTGGCGGGGTCAGTTGGGGCATGGGAAAAGTTCAATTTGGGTGGAGGGAACAGTGACAAAGCCGGCGCCGGTGGGCCGGCGGACCTTGTCGCGGGCCTGATTTTAACGACAAGCGCCTGCGCCAGATAACGAACGCAGCTGGCGCAAGGCCGCTGTCTAACGGGGCGCCACGCGTTTGATCAGTTGCTGGCGGATCGCGGCGAGTCTCGCCTTCAGCCGGTGTTCGTTGACCGACCCGACGCGCAGCATGATTTTTTGGCCGGCTGACAGCGACTCGAAGGCCGGATTGGCAAACTCGTAGCGCACCCAGGGTTTCAGCGACTCAACCGTCCCTTTGACCTCGGTCAGGTGAACCTGAATGGGCTCGTCGGCGCCGGGGGTGGCGAGCAACTGGTCAATCACTGCAATCAGCCGGTCGTTGAAGTAAGCCTTGGGGTAACCCAATTCTTCATAGGCCTGCTGCAGCAACGGGTACATGCGAATGTACAAATCGGCGGCCTTGCCCGCATCTACCGCTTCGGCCAGCAGCACCAGCGGCGTGTAGCGCTGGCTGTTGTCGGCGCTGATGACGGTGCCACCCGCGCGTTCTTCAACCATGAACCGGCCATGCGTCGGGTTGATCGGCCACACCATCGGCGGCGCGTGGGAGCGTCCGAGGTTATCGACCGTGGCTACCAAGCGGCGCGGAAATTCATCAAGCGCAAAGAACTCAAGAACCGCCTTGCGGCCCAGAAGATCGGTCAACACCGTGCCCATATCAGCCGCCTTCAAGGGGAGCGCTTGGGCGGGCGGTGCTTCGACCGGGTACTGGATCACCGGCTCTGCGGGCGCCGCCACCGGTTCGGGGACGACCGGGACCGCAGCGGGTGCAGCAGCAACAGGCGCTTGAGGCACGGGCCGGGACATGTTCCACCAGAG
>DATCIC010000023.1:0-3936 GCA_036508025.1 Rhodoferax sp.
CACGGTGTGCAAATGCGGCAGGCGGGTGGACTGCAGCGCGCCCGGCTGCGCCGTGTCCAATTCAGGCGCCAGTTCACGCAGCATGCCCAGGTAGTCGCTGGTCTTGAAGCGGGCCATGGTCACCAGCGCCTTGCACGCCACCTTGTTCAGGGCATAGTCCAGCTCGGCGATGCGGTAGGCCGGGTTGATGTTGACCAGCACCAGGCCCACCTTGGCGGTGGCGATTTGCATCAGCAACCATTGCGCGTTGTTGTGCGACCAGATGCCGACGCGCTCGCCCGGCTTCAAGCCCAGGCCCAACAAGGCACTGGCCAGTTGATTGCTCGCTGTTTGCAATTCGCGGTAGCTGTAGCGCTGCTGCTGGTGCGCGCTGACCAGCGCTTCATGGTCGGGCTGGCGCGCCACCATGGCGTCAAAAAAATCACCCAGCGTTTGCTCGATCAACGGTACATCGGTCGCGCCGCTGGACAAGCTGCAGGTCAAAGCAGGCGCACGCAAAGCGTCCACAGGTGTTGGTGTCATGGTAATTCCCCAAGTGGGCACAAGCCCGGATACCCATATCAGTGACAAGCATAGCGACCCGCAGCCATCCATGTGCGCCACATAGGTTGCAAATCGTGCCATAGGGCCACATACTCCGGCCCATGCTTTCCCGCCCGCACTATCCCGCGCTCGCCGCCGCCAGCCTGCCAGCCGGTCCGGCCCTGACCCCCATTGCATTTGTCAATGCCATTGTGCAAGCCTATGCAGGCCAGCACAAAGACCCGGCCAAGGCGCTAGCGCTGGCACAAATTGCGCCAGCCGCCCTGGCTGACCCGGCCGCTCGCATCACCGCGGCCCAAATGGAGCGCATCTCGGGTGCCGCCATGCAGGAGCTCGATGACGAGGCCCTGGGCTGGTTCAGCCGCCGCCTGCCGTGGGGCAGCTACGGCATGCTGGCGCGCGCCAGCATCAGCGCGCCAAGCTTGGGTTTGGCGCTGCAGCGCTGGTGTCGCCACCATGGGCTGCTGGCCGACGACATCACCCTGCAATTGACGGTAGCAGGCGACACCGCCACTTTATCCATCGCCGAGCACCGGCCCTTGGGCTACTTGCGCGAATTCTGCCTGGTTTCGGTGCTGCGCAACATCCACGGCGTGGCCTGCTGGCTGATCGACTCGCGCATCCCCTTGCAGGGCGCGCAGTTTCCATTTGCCGCACCCGAGCACCAGGATGTCTATGGCGTCCTGTTCTCCGGGCCGACCGCGTTCAACACGGCACCCGCCGCCATCCGCTTTGACGCGCGCTACCTGGCGCTGCCGCTGCGCCGCGATGAGGCGGCGCTGCAGCAAATGCTCAAGAGGGCGCTGCCGCTCACCGTGCTGCAATACCGGCGCGACCGCCTGCTGGTGCAACGCGTGCGCCAGGCGCTGCTCAGCCAGCCGGATCAAAGCCGCAACGCGGACGACTTGGCCGCGCTGCTCAAACTGTCGCCACGCACCCTGCACCGCCAGCTCAAGGATGAAGGCGCCTCGCTACAAGCGCTCAAAGACGAGGTGCGTCAAAGTCGCGCGCTGGCGCTGTTGCTGCGCACATCGCGCCCGATCAAGCAAGTGGCGCAAGGGGCAGGGTTTCAGAACGAGAAGAGTTTCATCCGTGCCTTTCGCGGCTGGACCGGCACCTCGCCGGCCGAGTTCCGGCGCGTGGGGCCGCCAGCAAAGACCTGAAGCCGCGCCGGGGGCTGATTCTCTGCTATTCATTTTGTGGATAACTTCAGGAGCACAGGCTTGGACCGGGCTCGCAAAGCGAACACCAGCCCGCCCTGCAACAGTTGGCAAGGCCCAAGCCGTCGAGCACGCTGTGCGATCCGGTGCGCGCTTTTGACAGGCCCCGCCCTGTAGTCCACAAATTTTGTGGATAACTTTGTGCACCAGCTCAGGGACAACCCGGCAAACCCTTACTGGACGCGGGTTGCAACACGATGCCCAATAAATAGGCAGTCGGTATAAGTCCCCATTCAGGGGCCGGAATCGCCCCAATGCGTAACAGAAAAACAGGCGCAAATGACTCTGAATAAAAAATATTGAAACTTAATTTGCCTCAAGCCCGCCCCAACCGAACGCGTCCCGGAAGGGCCAAAAAGCGCTACCCATTGATGCACAACTTCTGTGGACAACTTTGTGGACCAAGTGGCTGGAAAGCCCCCAAAGCCACAGCCGGTGCGGGTTGCGCCACGGCGCCTAAATAACAGGCAGCGTCGGCACCCGGTCAGTGCGGTGAAGTAAAAACGCTACAAATAACAAAGCTACTCACGCTTATTCCACGGGGGCTACGGGCCAATTTGTTATAAATATTGGGCCAAGGTCTGCTGGGTTCGGAATCGGAACCGCCGAATAGGCATTTCAGCCAACGGCCTCTGATGAACCAGCTATTTCCGGGTTGGTTGTGGTACGACGCCAGCGACTCATTGACCCTGAAACCAGTCCACCATGCGCAACCCGGCCAATCCAATGAAATCACGCGTGTTGCGGGTGACCAGCGTTGCGCCATGGGCAATGGCAATCGCCGCTATTTGCCCATCAACAAAAGCCAGCGTGTGCCCGGCTTGCTCGCGCTGGGCTCGCAATTCGGCATGGACCCGGGCTGCCTGGGCATCGTAGGGCAGCACCGGTAACTGACCAGCCACGTCTTGCACAAATCGGCCGATGGCATCACGGCGCTTCCCGACAGGCAGACGCAACCAGCCATAGCGCAACTCGTGCCACACCGGCGCGGCAATCGCCAGCTCACCGTCATAGCGAGTCAGATTGCTCATAACGCCAACATGCGGTTCGGGCCGCATCGCTTCTGAAATGACGTTGGTGTCGAGCAACCAGGCAGCGACACTCACCAGGAAAACTCCCTCGTGGTCTCGTTCTGTCGTACATCCTCAAAGGGATCCTTTTCTGCAGAACCATGACCTGCTGCCAGATACTCAGCCCGCCAGCGCTTCAACCTGGCGGCAAAACCAGTAGCCGCACCGCCCAGGCTCTGATACTGCTCAAATGACATGAGCACGCCAGCCGCCGCGCCGCGCCGGGAAATCAAAACCGGTTCCGGCCCCGCCTCAACACGCCTGAGCACATCAGCCAGTCGGGCGCGAGCTTCAGAAAATGGCAGTGTTTGCATCAGCGACCTCTTTGAAATGTACCAACCAAGTGTACATTTTAAACTCATCGAGCCTTTTAGGACAGGGCGCGCTGAATAATGATCTTCTGCACGTCCGACGTGCCTTCATAAATCTGGCACACGCGCACATCGCGGTAGATGCGCTCGACGGGGAAGTCGCTGACATAACCGTAGCCACCCAGGGTCTGGATGGCGGCACTGCAGACTTGCTCGGCCATTTCGGTGGCAAACAGCTTGGCCATGGCGGCTTCTTTCAGGCACGAGCGTCCGGCGTCACGCAGGCTTGCTGCGTGCCAGATGAGTTGGCGTGCAGCTTCCAGTTGCGTGGCGCACTCGGCCAGGCGGAAACCGACCGCCTGGTGGTTGAAGATGGCGGTGCCAAAGCTTTGCCGCTCTTTGGCGTACGCCAGCGCCACCTCAAATGCGCTGCGCGCCATGCCCACACTTTGCGCGGCAATACCGATGCGCCCACCCTCCAAAGCGCCCAGTGCGATCCGGTAGCCCTCGCCCTCCTGGCCAATGAGGTTCTCTACCGGAATGCGGCAGTTGTCAAAGTTGATCTGTGCCGTGTCGCTGCTGTGTTGACCGAGCTTGTCTTCGAGCCGTGCCACGACGTAGCCGGGCGCATTGGTCGGCACGATGAAGGCGCTCATGCCCTTCTTGCCCGCGCCTTTGTCGGTGACGGCAATCACGATGGCCACGTCGCCGTTCTGGCCGCTGGTGATGAACTGCTTGACGCCGTTGATGACGTAAACATCGCCTTCCTTGACCGCCGTGGTGCGCAGGCCC
>DATCIC010000024.1:0-3134 GCA_036508025.1 Rhodoferax sp.
CACCGCCTGCATGAACGCATCGGTAATGCCCACCGAGATGTTGAAATTCTTCAGGTCACCGGTGTCCTTGGCATGGATGAACTCTTCAATATCAGGATGATCACAGCGCAGGACACCCATTTGTGCGCCACGCCGCGCGCCAGCCGATTCAACCGTTTCGCAGGAACGATCGAACACGCGCATGTAGCTCACGGGGCCAGATGCACTGCTTTGTGTACTGCCAACCCAAGCGCCGCGCGGGCGGATACGGGAGAAGTCATAACCAACGCCACCGCCACGTCGCATAGTCTCGGCAGCCTCGGTCAGCGCGGTGTAGATACCGGGATGCCCGTCTTCCACATGGGCGATTGAATCGCCCACAGGCTGCACAAAACAGTTGATCAAGGTGGCAGCCAAATCAGTGCCAGCAGCCGATTGAATGCGTCCGGCAGGCAAAAACCCATTTTGCAGGGTCTTCAAAAATTTTGCTTCCCATTCCTTTTGCTGCTCTGGCGCCTCTGCCTGAGCCAAAGCACGCGCAACACGTTGATTGACTTCGAGTATTGTCTTTTCTGAACCTTTGGCGTACTTTTCAAGCAAGACTTCCTCACTAATCGGTTGGGAGGCCAAGGCTTGGATTAGTTTTGTTCGTGTGGGCATTTTTTGCGTCATTGTTTGCTCCTAATAGGTCTATGGATTGCCTGATTTCCAAGGTCGTGCGCCTTTGTCAGGGGACTGCCGGTTCTGTGGTCTGCGTCAGCATGGGGCGTGTCGCTATCACATGGCAACTGGACGTTTGTTCGGGATGTGCCATCAGTGCATGCCCAAAAGGCTCAGGCAGGTCGGGACAGCGTTAAGCTCATCATTCTAGCGATCCGACGAGCGGTGGCACCGAAAAAAAACGGCAACCGGCAGTGCTGAAGACAAAAAAAAGCCCTCTGCTCAGTGGCCAGAGGGCTTTTGACTCCAATGGGAGTCTGACTTGGCTTAAGCGGTTTCGCCGTAGACCGAAACCGTGATCTCGACCAGCACGTCGGTATGCAAAGCAACACTGACCGTGCTATCACCCACCACCTTGATCGGGCCATTAGGCATGCGAATCTGCGCCTTGGTCACTTTGAAGCCGGATTTGGTCAGTTCTTCAGCGATATCGGCATTGGTCACAGAACCAAAGAGGCGGCCATCAACACCGGCCTTCTGGGTCAGCTTGCAAGTGGTACCTGCCAGCTTTTCGCCGACAGTCTGCGATTCAGCCAGCTTGACTGCGGCAGCTTTTTCGAGTTCGGCGCGCTTGGCTTCAAACTCCAGTTTTGCCGAAGCCGTGGCGCGACGAGCGCGGCCAGAGGGAATCAGAAAGTTGCGGGCATAACCGTCTTTAACGCGCACGACCTCACCGAGATTGCCAAGGTTCACAACCTTGTCGAGCAGAATAATTTGCATGATCGTGTTCCTTAAATCTTGTGCTGGTCGCTGTACGGCAGCATCGCAAGGAAACGTGCGCGCTTGATAGCGGTGTTAAGCTGACGCTGAAAAATGGCACGGGTGCCAGTCAGGCGAGCGGGAATGATCTTGCCGTTTTCGGCAATGAAATCGCGCAAGGTATCAATGTCCTTGTAATCGATCTCTTCAACGCCAGTCACGGTAAAGCGGCAAAAGCGCTTGCGCTTGAACAGCAAATTCTGTGCTGGGCGCTTGGGGCGCTTGTCTTTGTTATTGAAACGTTTTGGTCCGGCCATGATGGACTCCTTAAATATTTATGAATTCGTTAATCTTGCTGAAATTCTTGAATGTGAAACACGACGTGCTTGCCATTGCGAGGTGTCGCCAGAAAACCATTGAATCTCCAGGCACTGCCGATGGCTTGTTTTGCAAGCCGCTCAGCCAATGCGCCAAAGGCCACCGCTTTCAGTGTCGCCTTCACTTGTCTAATCTGCCCGGCTTCCTGAATCTCAGACTCATGCTCAAGTCCGATGTTCAGCGCCGGCAATCCGGCTGGTGTGTAACGCAGGGAATCAATTCCGGCGATACAGGCAGTCAAAACAAGCTGGTTGGCAACGTGGTTCACACCCCTTTCAGGCAAAGAAGCCCTTAAGCCTGGTACTCGGCCTGTTGGGTCTTGCGCGCATCTTCACGTTCGACAGTTTTCATCATCGAAGAAGGGCCGGTGTCGGCTTTTTTCTTCAAAACCGTCAGATGACGCAATACAGCATCATTGAACTTGAACGCGTGTTCCAGCTCTGCCATCACAGCTTGATCGGCTTCGATGTTGACGCAAAGATAATGGGCTTTGGCAAGCTTATTGATCATGTAGACCAACTGGCGGCGACCCCAATCTTCGACACGGTGCACTTTACCGCCACCGGCAGTGATCATGCCCTTGTAACGTTCCAGCATGGCGGGAACCTGCTCGCTCTGATCTGGATGGATCATGAGAATGATTTCATAATGACGCATTGATACTCCTTATGGATGGCCCACATTGGGCAGAAAGAACCACCCTCAGCGTCTAATTGAGGTGTGGCAAGGCGAAGCCCAGCATTATATGCCAACCTCAGGCCACCTGATAACGTGACCTCAACCGGGCGGCGAGACATCCGGTCGAGACAGAAGACTGACCAGCACAGTGACCACAAAACCCGCCAAAACGCCAAATACTCCGGCAGAAACAGGCTGAATATCGAGCCATAACCCCGTGCCACTCAAACCCAAAGCAGATCTAAGCGCTACGGCATTCACGGCCATGTAGTAGATTGTTAGTCCAAGACCTGTGACCATCCCGGCGACGGCGGCCAACCGTGTCGTGCGGCGCCAGAATATTCCCAACACCATCACCGGTACAAATGCGGCCCCAGCCAAAGAGAAAGAAGCAGAGACAAGATAAAGGATATCTGCTGGCCGCTGAGCTGCCACATAGGCAGCGACAAGGGCGACCAATAGCAGCGCAAACTTTGATAACATGACCCTTCTGACCGCCTCCGACTGACTACTCCCGCTTCGATAGAAAAAATCATGCGCTAGCGCATTTCCAATCGTCAACAACAAGCCATCCGCTGTTGAGAGCGCAGCGGCAAGTCCACCCGCGGCGACAAGGCCGGACACAACGTAAGGCAAGCCGCCCAACTCAGGCGTGGCCAACATCACAATATCCGCCCCTA
>DATCIC010000025.1:0-7510 GCA_036508025.1 Rhodoferax sp.
CCGGACGCGGTGGCCACGAAGCTCAGCGCGGCCGGGCCGCGCAGGTAATACGTCAGCGTCCAGGTGCTGGCGTCCGCCGTGCGGCCATCCGGCAGGGTGACGGGGTCATCCAACCAGGTGGCGCTGTCACCTGCAGGTAAATTTGCAAAGATGTTCATGGGTTACCAGTTTTTGGCGCTCCAGCCGCTTCGTTGCGGGGCCGGTGCGGGTTGTTTCTTGACTTGCTTGACCTGGGGTGCAGGCGTCTGCACAACGGTTTCGGGCTTGTCAGCCTCGGCCGCGCGGGGGGTTATCTCGCTGTCTGTCTGTTCCATAGCGCCCGGCAACACCACAAGGGGCAGCACGTCACCAAACAAGGCGGGCTGTTTGATGGCGGACTCTTCAGCCTCCCATCGCTCAGACCGCCATAAATTAACCTTCATGCTGCGGGCGGCATGCAGCGCATACACCTCGCAATCCAGGGCCTCGTTGCGCCGACCTGATTTGCATTGCCATACCAACCGGCCGCGCACGCTCTTGTGCGGCACCTTGACCTCGGCGGTGAGCTGGTCGTAATAGTCGGGCCGCACCGTGCGCATCCAGTGCATGCGGCCAGGGCCTGCGCCATCGAGCTTGATGCGCCCGCCCTGTGCGTCCACGCCCAGGATCAAATCCTTGGCGGTCTGCGTGCCTACCATGTAAGGCCGGATGCCAGACGGGTGTGGCTTGTGCCGGCCGTTGGTGTCGATGCTGATCTTGGGTGCGCTGAAAACATCCTTGCCGGTATCCACTGAGCGGCCTTTGACCGCCATGAAGCCACGGTTCAAACGGCGTCGCACGTAGCTGTAAACCGCGTCTTGCGTTTGTCCGTCTGAGCTGTCGATGCTGACCGCGCGGATGCGCAACACGGCGCCACTGGCATGCGGGAAGCCACCGGCAAGCAGTTGGTCCAAGTCCCACCAGGCGCCCGATTGCTTTTGATTCATGCCGCCGTCGTCATCCCAATGGACCAGGAGCGTGCGGCCCGGGATCTCGCCCCACCACACCAGCCAGCTTTCCTCACCCCGGCCCCAGGCGCGGATGACGATGGCGAGTCGGTCGTGCTGCACGTCCACGCCAGCTGTGAGCACCACACCACCCCAGGGCACCGTGAGCTCCAGGTAATCCTTGGCCCGTTGCCGCAGTTTTTCGACATCGGGCACGGTGCTTTGGTAGGCGTAGGCCAGGCCCTCGGTGTTGTTCCGGAAGCTGCGCAGCTTGGTATCGTCGCCCTGCGCCAGTGCGTGCTGTGCGGTGAGGTATTTCTCCACCAGGCGCGGCATCAATGAACCGGGGAACGGGCTGTACAACTCATTGATGTAAAAACCAGCGATGCCATGAAACGCTGCCGACGCCTTCCAGACACCGAGTCGCACGGTGCGGGTCTTCTCGGCATCGGTCCACAAGCTGCCACAGTGCGGGCAACAGTAGCGGGCCGACTCCGGCACCGCCTGGCCGAATACCTCGTGCGCCTGGCTGGGCTCGTTGGTCCAGCGCACTTGCTCCCAGGCCAGCACTTGGCTCTCACCACACAACGGACACGGCACCCAGAATTGGCGCTGATCGCTTGATCGGTAGGCGGCATCAATGCGGCTGAAGCCCTCCACCGTGGGCGTGCCGCCGAAGATCACTTTGCGCCGCGTGTACGACTTGGTGCGCTCTTCCAGAAGCGTAATGGTGTCGCCCTGATCCTTCACGTTGCTGTTGCAATCGTCCGGCTCTTCGATCGCTACCACCGGGGCCGGTGTTGACTTCACCGAGCTCGGGCTGTTAGAGCCCACCAGCTTCAGGAAGCCGCCGGGGAATGATTTGAAATCCCATCGGTTGTCACGATCCCGCACTTTGTGAATCGGGATCCGCGCGGCGAGCCGGGGCGTCACCTCAACCATCGGCGTCAGCTTTTCGTCATTGAACTGCTTGGCCGCTTCGGTCTTGGCGAACATGACAATCATCGGCACCGGGTCGATGTCAACCCGTCGCCCGATGTAGTTCAGCAACACGCCGTCGGTCCAGGCTACCTGCGCCGACTTGCGGCATACCACTTTAAAAATCTTGGGGTCGTCCAGCGCCTCATGAATCCCGACGACCCACGGCGTGATGTTCGGGTTGTAGATGCCCGGCTTGGCCGATGCCTTGCTCGACATGCGCCGATACCGGCGCGCCCAATCAGTTGTTGACAGCTTCTCCGACGGCGCCAGCAGCTTCGCCAGACGACGCACGAGCGCCTTCACGCTCGGGGTCGTATCGAGCGAGCTGAGCAAGGGTGTCACGTATGTGTTCTTCTATGAGTTGCGCGTCCAGGTCAATGCCGTAGAGCGCGTCGATTTCAGTTTTGAGTTTGTCGCCCAATGCGGACAGCTCGACGCGGAAGGCACCAATCATTTGTGCCAGCTCCGGCTCCAGTTGCTCCAGGTTGACCAGCTGGCCCTTCTTCTCGGCCAGCGTGAAAAGCTTCAGTTCGCGATCCACGCGCTCGGTCTGTGCGCGTTCACGCGTTAGATCCATCTCGCCATCGTTCGACGTGTGCCCCGAGGCCGCGCCACGCAACTTGCGGATGTACGCCACGCGGATGTCATCCATGCTGGTCTTCTTCCAGTCGATGCCCATCTCGGTCATATGCTGACTGACCGCCTGCTGCGCCAGGTCCAGGTGCTCAGCGATAACTTTTTGAGTTGGCATAAGCCCCTTATGTCTCTACGTTTACAACCCCCCTACACATTCGGAAACTAGCCAAATCTCGGGGTCATGGCTTCCGCGTTTTCTTCGGCCAGGAAGGACCCGAGATTTTCTAACCAATGAGACGTTTAACCTCGTGGGTGAGTCGCTTCTCAAACGTATCACCCATGAGGCGAATCATTACGTCTTGTATCCTTCGGTTGGCATAGGCGCCACCCACGCTGGGGCCGTACAGCTTGCGAGACGGCACGCTATGCCAGCCGCCCTTGCTGCCACGCTTGTATTGCTTCTGTCGACGCAGGACTATCTTGCCAGCAGACTTATCCTCAACGAAGACCCCAGTCAGCCCATTCAATCGCTGGGCAATAAAGGCACCCTTGATCAACTTTGGTGATCCATGAATCAACACCGTCACCCCTGCTTTACTCTCACGAGGCCTGAAGTTCATCAGGCTCTTAGTCTTTCGGCGGACCTTCAGGGTCGTTGTGTAGCTGCCAGCGGTTGCCTTACGCTGGGTGAATGCTGACTTAATCTCTGTCGCAGTGAAGTTATAGCCATCTGCCCTCATCTCACGCGATGCCTGAGTGATTGCCATCTCCCCAACTCGGTTAATCGCAAGCGTTACCGCCTTATCCAACACGCCACTCTTCACGCGGCCCAAGTCCGCAATGATGCGGTCCATGCTGCCATTTACACCGATCTTGATTGCCACGGCTGATTCCTTGGGTCAAACTGAATTGCGCCGCACGTTGCAATCGCATTTTGTCAAAACGAACAGGTGGTCGATGGACGGCGGCGCAAAAGAAAACCCCGCCAAACTCTCATCTGGCGGGGTTGTTACACAACAGCGTTGCGTTTTATTCGTTTGCTGAAGTCACGTTAGCCACAGCTTGCCTGAAATGTAGCAACAAAGTCTATGTTGTCAAACTCTTTTTTCGCGCCTCAGCCATATTGGCACGATCAGTGAACCATGCGGATAGCACGGCATCAGACTGATCCAGGTTAGCCTTGATGGTCGATTCAGCCCGAGCCATGCGCCGCGCGGTCATCTTGATCCCGATGCCCTCGATGTAGATCAGCTGCAGCGTCTGGTGTAAATGTGATCTGTCGATGCGCAAGGACTCCACGGCCTGGTTTGTCAGCTCGGCATCTACATCATCCACCGGGATTACCGACTCGCGATACCGGTCACTGTTGCAGTCACCCAGGAACGCCGCCTGCGTGTGAAAGCCCAAGCCACCCGAACTCTCGCGCACTTTCCAAAAAGCCCAGTTGTTGAGCCGGTGCTTGACCCATTCAATGCGCGCCATCAGTCACCCCTTCGCTGGCCCAGACCACAATATGCTTGCAGCCAAACTGCACCATGTAGCGGGCGATCTCGGCCATGATTTCTGTGCGGTTGAAGGGCGAGCCCACCACGCGACCGCCCTCGAACGCATAGAAGCAATTGGCCTCGCCCCGCAGGCCCCGGCGTACCTGCACAAAGGCCTCGTTGCCGATCTCCCCAGCCTTGGCTTTGATCGCGGCATAGGTCTCGGGCATGAAGCGCTTAATCTCTTCGATCTTGGCTGCAACATCGATATTTGCTGTCCTAGTGTCCATGCTGTCCAACCTTTTATATAGAGTAGTTAGGTGAAGTGTGTGAGCACGCGAGCGCGAGCGTGGGTGTGTGCCTGCCTGTGCCCGCCCGCCTTGAGATCAGGCAAAGGGCACCAGTTTGAAACACAGTGGCAATGCAGCAGCTTCAACCCCAGTTAACTGGGAATCAGGGCTGCTGGTGGTCTCTATGCAAACCACTGGCCACCGTGGACACTTGGACACTGTCAGGTCATGGGTGCTGCTGATGACTTCCCCGCTACCGCGCCACAATGGAAGGGGCGACGTTGAACGCACCCTCCCAGCCCTTCGGGCGCACTACTGCCAATCTTGCGTCTGGTAGTGCTTGCGGCACGGCGCGTTTGTTGTGCCATGACCTGTTGGTCAAAATGGCACATCGTCACCGTCCTGTGTTGTCTCCGCCACCACCACAGGGGGTGTAGCGGTCATGTCGTCATCCGTCTCTGTGGGCGGCCAGTCTGAGGGGCGCACATAGCCCCACGCCCTGGCGCCGTTCACTTGTTTCTTGACCCGTTCCCAGCCTTGATGATCCAGCCAGCCGCGAATCTGCGCTTCCAGCGCGGGGGTGCTCTTGCCGGCATCGACCTGCAGGGCCAGTGTGAGATTTGCAATGGTCACAAAGTTAGCCAGCTCGTTGACGATGGCGCCGATGCCCGTTCCCACTGGGGAACGTGTCAACACGTTCTGCAACTCAGACTGCACGGCCGTCTCGACCAGGCGGCTTTCTTGCATCGGCTGAAACAAGCGCTTTTCCTGATCCGGCGTCGGCGTGAATGCCATACCCTGGCCGTACAGCGCATACGCTTCGGCCAGCAGCTGGTCGCGGTACTTGGTCAGCCACTCGGTATTGATGGTGTGCTTGACTGGGATCGGCCAAAAGCGCCGGTTGCCTGACCGATCCCGCAGATAGGTGTTTTCATTGGTGGTGCCCACCAGCAAACATTGCCGCGCAAAGCTGCCTACGGTGGCGCCATAGGCCACGCGGTAACGGTCGACCTTGCTTGAAATAAACGCCTTGATGGCGCCGATGTCGGCCTTGCTGAAGTTGGCCAGCTCGGCAATCTCATACACCCAAAGGCCTTGCACCTGTTCCTGTGCTTCCTTACCGTGGCCCACATCGAACGGCGTATCACTGTAAAACGGGGAGCTGCCCAATATCTCGACCATGGTGGACTTGCGCAACCCGCCCACGCCTTCAAGCACTGGGCAATAGTCAAATTTGCACCCAGGGGTCATCACGCGGTTGACCATGCCCAAGAGCCAGCAGCGGCCCACGATCTGCAGGTATTCCCGCATGGCGGGGCTCAAGGTGTCAGGCGACTCACCAAGAACATGAATCAGCCATTTATCAATGCGGCTGGTCTTGTCCCACACCACGCCCTGCAGGTATTCGCGGATCGGGTGAAAGCGGCGCGTGTGCGCTACGGTCTGTATCGCCTCCATCAAGGCCGCGCGGGCGATGCTGGGCAGGCCATAGTTGTCAGTCAGGTACTTGCCCAACATCAGGTCGACCGCGTCGGTCACGTCGCCCACCTGCGAATGCGGCCACGGCCACAGCACCCGGCTCTGCACGTTGTTGCTGAGCTCGTTATAGGCCAGCACCGGCGCCAGGGTTTCGTCGCGCTCAAGGATCAAGATCACCATCTTGCGCGACGCCATCCACGACTTCTTTTCCTTGTTGTAATACGGGGCCAGCCAGGACGGAATGCGCCGGTTACCGATCAACTCAAAGCCGTCGCCATCATCAACCTCGCCCTCAAGTGCCAACGAGGCCATCGATTTTTTTTCTGGCATTGCGGTGGCCACGTCACCCGCCGACAAAGGAAGTACAAATGCCCCTGCAAACAGCGCCAATACCTGCTGGCCGGTCCAACGGTCGGTGCTGATGGCATCGGCACAGTCCCAGCCATCAATGACCGCCATCGGCTCAGGAATGGGCAGCATCGACACCTTGCAAGCGTGCGTGTCGCGCAACAGCGCGCCAATGCCCATCATGGCCATCATGCCGGGCTGCTTGTCGGCGGGCAACACGGGTTTGATCGCCTGGGCCAGCTTGCGCCCCAGATCAGTTTCGCAGTTGTCGCGCTCTGCCTTGGTCAACGGCTCATGCTTGCCATCACAGTCAGGCCACAGCAGCACGGTGCAGCCGTTCAGCGGCGACCAGTCTGATTTCTTCCAGGCTTTGCAGCCGCCGGACCAGCTGGCCACCAGGTAAACACTGGGCGCGATGTCGTTCAACACACCCTGCAAAATGCCTGCCTTCTTTTCCCCCTCGACCAGGATCACAGTCGGCAACTGCGCGACAAAGGGCGACACGCCACCCGGCAGGTACAGCGGCCGGGGCTCGTCCCACTGCTTCCAGTGCCAGCGGCTGGCACCGTCGCGGGCGCTGGTGCACCAGGTGTAGGGCAGCGTCTCTTTGCCGCCGTCGCTGGTTTTGAAGCGCACCACGTAGCCAAACAACTGCCCGTCAATGATGTAGCTGGCCGTGTGCTCAATGTCACCCGGCGCGCGGTGCTGGTGCTTGAAGGTGGCTGCTGGCGCCATGGCAGGCACCGGTGTGACCGTACACCAGCCTTCGTCCGACTTGGGCGCAGGCGCATGTGGCAGAACTGGGCGCACCACCTTGGGCGCCTGGGGAACATCGCTGCGTGCCGGCTGCACGCCCGCCACGTCTTCTAGTCCTTCTTCACGCGCCAACTGCGCTGCAGCCTTGCCTTGCTCAAGCCCGTTGATAGCTGCATACAGGCTCGTCAGGTCCGCACCGCCCTCACTGGTGGCAAAGTCGCCCCATTTGCCGCTGGTCAGATTGACAGAGCAGCTGGTTCCCGTGCCGCCCGAGAGCGAGCCGCAAACGTATTCGTGCCCCTTGACTACACCGCCAGGTAGCCACATGGCCACCAGCGTGTCAGCACGGGCCAGCAAGGCATCAGCCAGCGCCGTGAAATTAATCGGCGGCAATGGGTCGCGTGGCGTCATGGCCTGCTTACCTGAGCCAGCCTGACAGGCAAGCATCCAATGTGGGGCGGCCATCGTTGACAACGGCCACGTCATCCCCAACCGGCAAATATTCCTTCACCGGGCGGTTGCGGCCCGGCACCCGGCGCTCACCCACAATGCACAATTTCTTGCGCCGCGTTAAGTTTGGGACCAGGTTGCGGGCAACCTTGAGCCCAACACAGGCCCGCGCCACCAGCTC
>DATCIC010000026.1:0-3573 GCA_036508025.1 Rhodoferax sp.
CACCCGCTTCAACTGGGAACAGGGAGCCGCCTTTGGCTTTTTGCTGCTGGGTTTATCCACGGCCATCGTCTGGGCCGGTTTGCGCTTAAGCGGTCAGAAATTTGGTGAAGTGATGCAACGATCATGATCGCCTCCCTGCCCCGCCCGCTTTGGCTGCGCGCCAGCACCGTGATCTACGGGCTGCTGTTTTTTGCCTTTTTGTTTCTACCGCTGGTGGTCGTGGCGGTCTTCGCCTTCAACGATGCCGCTTACCCGGCGCCACCGTGGCGCGGCTTCACGCTGGACTGGTTTCTGAGTGGTGCCGACACGGCCCGACGGGGCTTGTTTGCCGACAGCGCCATGCTGGGCAGCTTGTGGACCAGTGTGGTGGTGGCGTGCTGGGTCACCATCCTGTCGGTATTGGTCGGCACCGCTAACGCCTTTCTGATTGAGCGCACGCAGTTTCGGGGCAAGCAGGCTTTGTCATTGTTGATGCTGGCGCCGCTGGTGATTCCGGGCGTGATCCTAGGGATTTCGATTTTGGCATTTGCCAGCCGCATTGCCAATCTGGCAGATGATCTGTGGGGTCTGGAATTGGAATTTTTGCGCCCCGGCCTACCGCTGGTGGTGCTGGGGCAGTTCTCCTACATTGTGTCCATTGCCACGCTGACCATCACCGCGCGGCTCAAGCGCTTTGATGTCACGCTGGAAGAAGCCGCCTACAACCTGGGCGCCTCACGCGCAGCGGTATTTACCACCATCACCCTGCCCTATCTGCAACCGGCGTTGATTGGGGCGGCGGCCATTTCATTTTTGATGTCGTTCGAAAACTTCAATACCACGCTGATGCTGGTCGGCTCGGACGCACCGCTGACGGTCATGATGTATGGCCGCATGCGCGAAGGCGCCACGCCGGTGCTGAATGCGGTCAGCCTGTTTTTGATGGTGGCATCAAGCCTGCTGGCGCTGACACTGCTGCGTAGATCGAAAGCTTCGGAGTCACAGACTTCGTCTTGATGTCTGTGGTCTGCGACAGCGCGTATTCCCCCACTCACTCGCCCCGCCGGGCGAAAGTGGGAGCCAACAGCCATATTTGGCCGGGTGTTTTAAGGTGGGGCGTGCCGCTTCAAGATTTTGAGCGCTGGAGCTTTTTTTGTGCTGCATTTTTCAGCCACGCTGATTTATGTCTTTTAGGCTTCTGGCGCTTATAGGATATGCGTAGTAAGCTATTAATTTGGTAGCATAAGATACTCGGCGCGCTTGCTGACCATGACCTTGAAGTTGCGCAGAAGATGGGCCAGTTTCGGCGTCAGTGGCGCCGGTTAGTTGACCTGGCACGCAAGCTTCGACCAGAAGCGGGCATAGGAGCATCCAGGCTGAAGGTCAAGTCAAGACTGGTTGCTGCCGCTCACCACCGGCACCTATCTGGCGGTTCGATTCTCGAGTTTTTGGGACCTGCCAACGGTCATCCATATTGCCCGCAAGGTGCCCATTCCGCTCCGTGGCGGGAGCGGTAAGCCGACGCTCCGCGCGACAGTGCCTGAAGGGAAACCAGTCATTCGCCTGAGGACCATTGCCTTTTTCTGCCTGCTGGCTCTTGATCTTGATCTTGATCAACGTTCTAGGTCACTGCGGTTGGTGGTTATCTTTTGACTTTTGCCCTTTGGGGTAATGGCTATTTCAGGCCAATAGTGATACTGTAATATGGTGTTTGTTATATCACCCGTCATACTTGAATGGGTTTCAGTCAACCCTAAGAACCAAAGGAATTGTGTGCATAAACTATTTAGGCTGGTGGCGCTACTGGCAATCGTCACCTCGTTGGCAACTGGCTGTGCTAACCGCGCAACCGCGATAATTAGTCCGTCAAGCGACCTTTCGACGATCAAGACTATGTACGTCAGACATTACCCGTCCGACAACAGCGGGGTCAACATGGAAATTGCCGACAAACTCAGGAGCAAAGGTGTCACCGTGACAACGGGATCCGAGCAGCCGCCGAGCAACTTTGATGCGATTGTTACTTACAAGGATAAATGGATGTGGGACATCACCATGTATATGTTGGAACTGACCATAGACATCCGTGACCCAAAAACTGAGACTCCTCTTGCCACAGGAAATTCCTATCACACGTCGCTAACGCGCAAGTCCCAGACGGAGATGATCGATGAAATTATTAGCAATATTTACGGCAACACCAGGGTTGTAACGGTTCAAGGTACATCGAAAATCCTGGCACCGCAACCCACCCAGTCCAACAAGGTGTCGAAAGCTGCGCTTTCGACGAGTCAATCTCCGAGTGCGACCGAGGGGTCAATGCAGACAAGTTTATCTGCTAGATTAGAAGAATTGAATAATCTCAAAAAGACCGGCGTGATCACCGAGGATGAGTACGCCAGCAAAAGAAAACAACTGATTGAGAAGTTTTAATTTGGCGTGCGTCAAAGGTTGTCAAAATTGCGACGGCGGTCCAGTTCCACTGCGATTCGGCGCAGCCATTACCGCGGCTCGGCGCTGATTCGTGCGCTGACGCACTTGGGTTGTCAAGCGCATTCTGCGCAAGTACAAGTACCCGCCAGACATGCAGGATGAGGCAGTGGAACTGGTATTGCAGCAGGCGCAGGCGTTGGGGGAGAGTTGGGGGGACTGATGATTCTGGGAGAGGAGTTTTTTCCAGTGTCTTGCATCAGAACTCCCGTAAACCCTGTTTGCTACGACGGCAAAAGACTGAAAGCGGAAGTAGCGGTGTCAAAACTGCCCGCCTGATACCGGCCACTCTGGCTGTAGTGGTCTTGGTCAGCAATGGAGCGACGAGTTCGTCCACTGAAGCACCCGCGTTCGGCCAAGAGCGGGTCTTCGGCCGCTGGGTACGGGCTCAGTGGAGCAGTGAGTTGGTGAACCGTCAACCCGTTGATGAGTCGGTAGAGAACTATGTGGGCTAGCTCAAGCACTTGTCAGGTATGCTGTAAGTCAAAGTAACAAAAGGAGGACACTTCATGAAGGTGATGGGTATTGAATTCGCAGGCAGCCACTTGTACTACGTGGTCATCGAGCTGAACGATAAGAACGATGTGCACGTTCTCCAATCAAATCGTTTGGTGCTCGGTGACACACGGTCTCGAGACTCGCTCGTCTCGTTTCAAAACGCCGTGTCTACACTTTTCAATGTAGCGTCCCCCAACCTCATTGGCATTAAGACTAAGCCCGAAGCTGGTGCGATGAAGGCTGGTGCGGCTGCGCTCAAGATGGAGGGGATCGTTCTCGCCAATTCACCCTGTGAGGTCGACTTCGTCTCGGGGATAAGGATCAACAAGTGCGCGATCGAGGATCCGGCTCTGTTTGCTTATCTACAGCCGGCCCTGAAGGCGGCGCATGCCGCACTCGTAAAACGCCTTTCCTAGGATGTGTGCCCTACCTGGTGCCGTAAAGAACGCCCTGTCGGAGCTAGACGCACACTATGGGGACTTTGAACAAAACGAACGTGGCGCGAATGGGTACTTATTCTTCGCCAAGAACAAGATTACGAATGCAAGCGTAGCGATCAAGTTTTACGCGGGAGAGCAAGGTGAGGCACGCCATGACGAGCCGCGA
>DATCIC010000027.1:0-4323 GCA_036508025.1 Rhodoferax sp.
ATTTTCGACCCGTTCTCCGCCGCCGCTGAAAAACAAATCGGTGCGTGCGTGCTGGCTGACGGCACGGGCGGCGCCGCCAACAACTACCAGTTCTATTTGGGCGAGCGCGGCTTTGTCGAAAAGCATCCGCAGGTCATCCACGCCGTCTTTGAAGACGCGGTAGAAAAAGGCAAGTGGATCAAAGCCAATCTGCACCAAGCCGCTGAAATCATTGCGCCGCTGCAAGGTCTGTCAGTGGACGTGGTCGAGCTGAGCCTGAACCGCTACGAATTCAACGTTCAGACCCTGAGTGATGCCGTGATTGCCGAGCAACAAAAGATTGCTGACACATTCTTTGACCTCAAGCTGATCCCCAAACGCATCGCCGTACGCGATGCCGCCTGGAAAGCCTGAACTCGCGCCCGGAGACTCACACCATGACATCTCTATCCACATCCTCACGCCGTGGCCTGCTGCGCCTGCTGGCCGTGAGCGCTGGCATCTGGGGCCTGACGGGCCCGATTGCATCCACGGCCTTGGCGCAAGGCAAGGGCACGGGCACCGCGCCCGCGCAACTGCGCATTGGTTACCAAAAATCGGCGGTGAACTTGGTCATCCTCAAGCAGCAAGCCGTGCTGGAGAAACGCTTTCCCAACGCCCAGATCAAGTGGATCGATTTCCCCGCCGGGCCGCAGTTGCTGGAAGCGCTGGCGGTAGGCAGCCTGGAATTTGGCATGACGGGCGACTCGCCACCGGTGTTTGCCCAGGCGGCGGGCAAAGACCTGGTCTATGTGGGCGCGGAGCCCGCCAAACCCGAGAGCTCGGCCATTCTGGTGGCCAAAGACTCGGCGATCAAGACCTTGGCCGACCTCAAGGGTAAAAAGATCGCCCTGCAAAAAGGCTCCAGCGCCCATTACCTGCTGGTCAGCGCGGTGGGAAAAGCCGGTTTGCAATGGACGGACATTCAACCCATCTACCTGACCCCGGCCGATGCCCGCGCCGCTTTCGAGCGCAAAAGTGTCGATGCCTGGGCGATCTGGGACCCGTTTTATGCATCCACCGAGCTGGCCCTGTCACCGCGTGTGCTGACCACCGGCATAGGCCTGTCAAGCAACAACTCCTTTTACCTCGCCTCCCGCGCCTTTGCCACCGACCATCCCGATGCGCTGGCGGTATTGTTTGAAGAGCTCAGCCGCGCCGACAGGTTCGTGCAGCAACACCGGAGCGAGGCCATCAAGCTGATCGCGGGATTCAGCGGTTTGGACGCGGGTGTGGTCAGCCTTTTTTTGCAGCGCCGCCCCCCCTCCCCGGTGGGGCCGATCACGCCCAGTACGGTGCAGGCACAGCAGCGGGTGGCTGACAGCTTCCAGAAGCTGGGCCTGATCCCCAAACCGATTCAAGTGGCCGAAATCGTCTGGAACCCCAAGGCCACGCACTTGGCGAAGACCACTGCCCAATAAACCATTGCGTCAAACCATCACTTTTGACCCTTTCACATTGACCCCATTTCATCAGACCCTCAGCATGAAAATTTTCTGGTTTATCCCCACCCATGGCGACAGCCGCTACCTCGGAACAGCGGAAGGCGCGCGCGCTCTCAATCACGATTACCTCAAACAAGTCGCGCAAGCGGCCGACAGCCTGGGCTATGAAGGCGTGTTGATTCCCACCGGACGCTCCTGCGAAGACCCGTGGGTGGTAGCGGCCAGCTTGCTGCCAGTGACCACACGCCTGAAGTTTCTGGTGGCGGTGCGGCCCGGTCTGCACCAGCCGAGCCTTGCGGCACGCATGGCGGCCACATTTGACCGGCTCTCCGGTGGGCGCCTGTTGATCAATCTGGTCACCGGGGGCGACCAGACCGAGCTGGAAGGCGACGGCGTGTTTTTGAACCACGCCGAGCGCTACGAACAGGCGGCCGAGTTCATCCGCATCTGGCGTGAAATTCTGGCGCGCAGCCACGACGGTGAGAACTTCGATTTCGACGGCAAGCACCTGAGCGTGAAGGGCGCCAAGCTGCTGTATCCACCGGTGCAGCAACCGTACCCGCCGGTGTATTTTGGCGGCTCCTCGCCCGCCGCGCACGAACTGGCGGCCGAGCAGGTAGACGCCTACCTGACCTGGGGTGAGCCGCCCGCTTATGTCGCCAAAAAAGTGGCCGACGTGCGCGAGCGCGCCGCCCGCTATGGTCGCACGGTCAAGTTCGGCATCCGCCTGCATGTGATCGTGCGCGAAACCGAAGACGAAGCCTGGCAAGCGGCCGAGCGACTCATCAGCCGCGTCGATGATGACACCGTGATTCGCGCCCAGGCTGCGTTCAGTCGCATGGACTCCGAAGGCCAGCGCCGCATGGCTGCGCTACACGCTGGCGGCAAACGCCGAACCCGCGCCGATCTGGAAATCAGCCCCAATCTGTGGGCCGGCGTCGGCCTGGTGCGCGGCGGTGCCGGTACCGCGCTGGTGGGTGACCCGCACACGGTAGCGGCGCGCATTCAGGAATACGCCGCACTTGGCCTGGACACCTTTGTGCTCTCGGGCTACCCGCACCTCGAAGAGGCTTACCGCTTTGCCGAACTGGTGTTTCCCCTGCTGCCGGTGAGCTTGCGCGAGAAGCTGGCTGGCCAGCAACTCACGGGCCCGTTTGGCGAAGTGGTTGGCAACAACTACCTGCCACGGGCCTCACAAAGCTGATGCAGGCAACAACGCCGTGCCCGACCCACTTTTTTTGACCCCTGGAAAGTTAAGCTCATGACGACTCCCTTGCGAGAACTTCAAACCACGCCCACGCCCGTGTTCACGGATGCTGCCAATGCAGCCCTGCTGCCTGGTACGGCGAGCACGCTACAGGCTTTGCAGCAGCTGGCCCGCTTTGGCGGCCACGTCTGGCAACGCCTGTTGCCCTGGCTAGTGCCAGTAGCGCTGATCGCCCTGTGGCAAATAGCGTCGAGTGTGGGCTGGTTGTCCACCCGCGTGCTGCCCGCACCGCTGGAGGTGATCACCGCCGCGTGGACGCTCACCGCCTCGGGCGAACTGTGGACGCATGTCAAGGTGAGCGCCTGGCGTGCCTTGTCGGGTCTGGCGGTCGGCGGTGGCCTGGGGCTGCTGCTGGGGCTGTTAACAGGCACCTCGCGCATGGCAGAGACGCTGCTGGACTCAACCCTGCAGATGGTGCGCAACATCCCGGCGCTGGCGCTGATTCCGCTGGTCATTCTGTGGTTTGGCATTGACGAAACTGCCAAGCTGTTCTTGATTGCGGTGTCGGTCTTTTTCCCGATCTACCTCAACACCTTTCACGGCATTCGCGGGGTCGATCCGGGGCTGATCGAGATGGGCCGCACCTACGGTCTGAACCGCTGGCAGCTTTACACGCACATCATTTTGCCGGGAGCACTCTCGTCCATTCTGGTGGGCTTGCGCTTTTCGCTCGGGCTCATGTGGGTGATTTTGATCGTGGCGGAGACCATCTCGGCGCAGGCCGGCATTGGCTACCTGACCATGAATGCGCGCGAGTTCTTGCAGACCGACATCGTGCTGGTGGGCATCCTCCTCTACGCGCTGCTGGGCAAGCTGGCTGACGTGTTTGCGAAGGGCCTGGAGCGCTACTGGCTGCGCTGGCATCCCGGCTATCAGGCGCAGTGAAGCCATTGAAGCACTACGACTTACATAGCTGCTTACGCATATTCCATAAGGGCTGGAGGCCAATTTGACTGATATTTCTGAACTTTCCGAAGTTTGCGCGGGGGGCGGTGAAGCGTTGGTGCTGCAAGGCTTGAGCAAGTGCTTTGGCGAACGCGAGGTGCTGCGCAACACCGAGCTGCGCGTGGCGCCCGGCCAATTTGTTGCTATTGTGGGACGCAGTGGCTGCGGCAAAAGCACACTGTTGCGCCTGGTGGCCGGGCTGGAAACAGCCACAGCTGGCACCGTTACCGTGAACGATCAAACGCTGAACGGCCTCTCAAGCGACACCCGCATCATGTTTCAGGATGCGCGCCTGCTGCCCTGGAAACGGGTCATTGACAACGTGGCGCTGGGGCTGCCCAAAGACCGACATGCCGATGCTCTCAGAGTGCTGGAACAAGTCGGGCTGGCGGATCGCGCCAACGATTGGCCGGCGCGCCTGTCCGGTGGCCAACGCCAACGTGTGTCCCTGGCCCGCGCCCTGGTCCACAAGCCACGCCTGCTGTTGCTGGACGAACCGCTGGGCGCGCTCGATGCCCTGACGCGCATCGAGATGCACCGCCTGATTGAAGACCTGTGGCTGCAAAGCGGCTTTACCGCCTTGCTGGTCACGCACGACGTACAAGAGGCGGTAGCGCTGGCGGACCGCGTGATCCTGATCGAAGACGG
>DATCIC010000028.1:0-4510 GCA_036508025.1 Rhodoferax sp.
GGTAAAAGGCAAGATTCGACCGGCGAACGCGGCGCGCACGCCGTTAAGCCAGACGCGCAACGCACTGCCCTGCGGGGGAGAACGGCGCTCCAGGGCCTGGATGCCCATTTCCAATTCCAGGATGGTGATGGCGGACAGGTAAAGCCTGCTGGCTGGCTGTGCAGCTGCCCAAGCCCGTACTTCGGGCGATTGATTGGGCTTGCCATGGCGCAACTCCGAAATCACATTTGTATCCAGAACAAACATGGCCCGCGCCTCAGTCAAACGTGGTGGGTTGGCTCTGGAAATTCAAACGCAGCGGGGTGAACTCAATGTGCTCCCCGCCCGCAATGCCATCCATGAGTTCAAGGAGCGTGGGTTCGCTTTGGCCCACGATGCGGTAGTAGTCGTCAATCTTGAGCAGTGCAAACGCAGGGCGCCCACGATCCGTGATAAACACCGGCCCATCGACAGCGGCCCGCTTGGCGGCCGACACGTCACGCGTGAAGTCGCGGCTTGAAAAGGTACGGACTGGCATGTTGAGCACCTGGGGATGATTGATGCTTGTATGTTATGACAAATATAGGCGCATTGCAAGAAGCGACACCAAAATTGGCGCCGACCACCGACGTGTCGGTGGTGGACTTGACCATTCAGAACCTTTGTGAAAATTGTGAGCTGGTACGACAACGAGTGGGGCTATTCGAGCAAGTGTCGTCGGTCTTGGTCTAGCAAATGCGCGGCAGTTGGTCGCCGGCCAGCCAATCGACCAGGCGACGCCCACCAAAAGCGGTGGTGAGTTGCACAAAATGATGGTCGTCGGCAATTACCTCGCCAATCACGGCGGCATCCACGCCCAGCGGATGTGCGCGCACGGTAGCCAGCAGGCGCGGCGCATCGACAGCCGCGCAAATCACAATCAGTTTGCCTTCGTTCGCCACATAGAGCGGGTCCAGCCCCAGAAACTCGCACGCTGCGGCGACCACTGGTTTGATCGGAATGGCTTTCTCATGCAGCATCATGCCCACACCGGATTGACCCGCAATTTCGTTCAAGGTAGAAGCCAGGCCGCCCCGGGTGGGGTCGCGCAGGCAGCGGATGTCGGCACCGGTTGCCAGCAGCTTGGCGATCAGGCCATGCAGCGCGGCGGTGTCGGATTCAATGCTGGCCTCAAACGTCAGGTTTTCGCGCTGGCTCATGATGGCCACGCCGTGGTCGCCCATGGACCCGGACACCATCACCACATCGCCCGGCCGCACACGGGCCCCGCCCAGCTCCAGCCCATCGGGCAACACACCGACACCGGTGGTGGTGATGAAAATCCCGTCGCCCTTGCCGCGTTCCACCACTTTGGTGTCGCCTGTGACCACGGGCACCCCTGCATCATTTGCGGCGCGTGCCATGGATTCAACGATGCGGGCCAGCTCAGATAGCGCAAAACCTTCTTCCAGAATAAAACCGGCTGCCAGATAGAGCGGCGTGGCGCCCATCACCGCCACGTCATTGAGCGTGCCATGGATGGAGAGGCAGCCGATGTCGCCGCCGGGGAAGAACAGGGGGGAGACCACATGGCAATCGGTGGACATCACCAGTCGCGCGGGCTTGCCGTTCAAAACCGCGGCGGGTAACACGGCGCCGTCGTTGCCCTGGCCCAGGTAGGCATTGCCCAGATGCCGGGTGAACAGTTCAGAGATCAGCTGCACCATGGCGCGCCCGCCCGAGCCATGCGTCATGTCGACCCGGCCGTGTTTCAGATCAAGCGGGCGCACGTAGCCGCGTTTGACGCCACTCATGGGGCCATGTCCTTGTAACGCCCGTAACTGTAATGCGCTGCGCAGGCGCCTTCGCTGCTGACCATGCACGAGCCCACCGGGTTCTCCGGCGTGCAGACGGTGCCAAAAATCTTGCAGTCTTGCGGGCGTTTGACGCCGCGCAGAATGGCCCCGCATTCACAGGCCTTGTTGTCGGGCACCGATTTGTAGTCGAGCTTGAAACGGCGTTCGGCATCGAAGCTGCCGTACTTTTCACGGATCATCAAAGCGGAATAGGGCACCACCGAGAGCCCACGCCACTCAAATTCAGGGCGCAACTCGAACACCTCGGCGATACGGTCCTGGGCTTTGAGGTTACCGTCGCGGCTGACCGCGCGGGCAAACTCGTTTTCAACCTCGGCACGACCCTCATTGACTTGGGCGATCAGCATCAGAATCGCCTGCATCACGTCCAGCGGTTCAAAGCCGGCAATCACCACCGGCTTGCGATATTCCTCGGCAAAAAATTCGTACGGCCGGCTGCCAATCACGGTCGACACATGCGCCGGGCCGATGAAGCCGTCAATCGGCACCGTGCCCCACTGCCGCACTTCGGGCGACGCCAGAATCTGGCTGATCGCCGGTGGTGTCAGCACATGGCAGCACAGCACGCTGAAATTGCGCAGGCCCTCCTGGTTTGCTTGCAATATCGCCAGCGCGGTCGGCGGTGTCGTGGTCTCAAACCCAATGGCAAAAAATACCACCTCGCGCTGTGGGTTGTCGCGTGCAATCTGCAAGGCATCGAGCGTGGAATAGACCATGCGAATGTCGCCACCGCGCGCCTTGGCCTTCATCAGCGACAAGCCTTCAGACGCTGGCACGCGCAAGGTGTCGCCATAGGTGCACAGGATCACGCCTTGCTGGAGTGCCAGGTCGATCGCCATGTCAATGCGGCCAATCGGCAACACGCACACCGGGCAGCCGGGGCCGTGCACCATGCGCACGTTGGGCGGCAGCAAGTCGGACAGGCCGTAGCGCGAAATGGCGTGGGTGTGGCCGCCACAAAATTCCATAAAGCTGTAGCTCCGCTCAGGCTGCGCCAGCCGGGCGATCTTGAAGGCCAAGGTTTTGGCGACCTCGCCGTCACGGAATTCGTCGATGTATTTCATGACGCCGCAGCAACTGATTCAGACATTTCAGAAAACAGCGCCAGCGTGCGCTCGGCCTCTTCCGGGTCCAGTTTTGACAGCGCATAACCCACATGCAGAATCACATAGTCGCCGACCTGAACATCGTCCAGCAGCGCCAGCGAGATTTCTTTTTTCACGCCACCCAAATCAACGATGGCCCAATCGCCCGCCGGGCCGCAGCCCACTTCAATCACTTTGACCGGTAGTGCAAGACACATCTTTAGTCTCCAAAGAATTCATGGCGACCCAGGCCTGCCCGAGCGCGATGCTGCCATCGCCCGGCGACGTGCGAACCGGTGCCAGCACGGTGATGTCGCCTCGTTCCAGATTTTGCCGCAGACCTGACGATAGCAGGGTGTTGAGAAAGCAGCCACCACCCCACGCCAGGGTGGTGAGCCCGGTGGCGGCTGACGCTTGCAGCACCCAGTCGGTCAGGGCGGCGACCAGGGTCGCGTGAAAGCGGGCCGCGGCCTGGTTGACGTCGCTGGCACCCAGGAGCGATGCCAGAACGGGCAGCAGATTGAGCTGGCCTTGGTCACTGACCGTCCAGCCCCCAGTCATGGCTGCAGGCCAGCCATGGTTCTCTATAAAAAGAGTAGCACACTGTTCAAGAAGGACGGGGGCTATAGCCTCATAAGTCATATAAGAACAGATGCCAAGCAAACCCGCTGCCGCATCAAACACGCGCCCCATGCTCGACGTGCGGGGGCAGTTGAACTGGCGCTCCAGCATGGCAGCGACGGTTTCCGCGCCGGGCTCCTGAAGACGCCTTGCGATGTCGGCGTTGCGGTCCAACTCATGCAGCACCGAAGCCGCCATGCGCCAGGGCTCACGCGCGCACCTGTCGCCACCCGGCATGGCCAAGGGCCGCAGGTGACCCAGGCGCTCAAACTGCGCTCCATCGACCTTGAGCAATTCACCACCCCAGGCGCTGCCGTCGGTCCCCAGGCCTACGCCATCGAGCGCCAGCCCCAACACGGGGCCCTGCCAGCCGTGCTCGGCACACACGGCGGCGATGTGGGCGTGGTGATGCTGCACGGCCAGCGTGGGCAGCCCATGGCGATCAGCAAATTCAATGGCGGCGCGTGTGCTGTAGTCATCGGGGTGCAGGTCGTGCGCGACGAACTCTGGCTTGACGCCCAGCAGGTCGCATAGGCGCTGCACCGTGTCGTCCAGGAAGTCACAGCTGGCCGCATTGTCCAGGTCGCCGATGTGCGGCGACAAAAAAGCTTCATCGCCACGGGTCACGCAGACCGTGTTTTTGAGATGGGCGCCAAAGGCCAGCACCGAGGGACCGCTGTGCGGCAAGCGAATGGCGACGGGCGCGTAACCCCGACTGCGTCGGATGAATTGCCAGTCCAAGCCCAGGGCTTGGATCACGCTGTCGTCGCAGCGCGCCACGATGTCGCGGTCGTGGTCCAGATAGGCGTCGGCAATGCCCGCCAGACGCGTGGACGCTTCAGCCATATTCCGCACAATGGGCTCACCACCCGGGTTGGCGCTGGTCATCACCAACACCGTGGCTTGCGGGTCGTTTAACCAGGCGTTGCCCGCAGGCCGGCCAGCAGCTTCATGCAACAGCAGGAAGTG
>DATCIC010000029.1:0-4468 GCA_036508025.1 Rhodoferax sp.
GCGTGGCGACAAAGTTTTCCAGCACCACGATCACGCTCGCGCCAGAGTCGTTCAGCTGGTGTTGCAACTCGCGCGCGGTGTACAGCGGGTTCACGTTGACACAGGTGTAGCCAGCGCGCAAGACGCCCGCCATCGTCACCGGAAACTGCGGGATATTGGGCAGCATGATGGCCACCCGCGCGTCCGGGGCCAAGCCTTTGCTTTGCAGCCAGGCGCCCAACGCGGCTGACAATTGGTCGAGCTGGCCATAGCTCATCCAAGTCTCCATGCAGACAGCAAAGCGGCTGCTGGCGTTCTTGCGGAAGGATTCTTCCAGCAGTTGCGTCAGCGACTGGTATTGTTCCGGGTTGACGTCATGCGGGACGCCGGGGGGGTAGCTCTTGAGCCAGATTTTTTCCATGCGGTTTCTCCTTGGCTCTGATTTTGAGCCAGAGTGGCCGCCCGCCTTACAGGGCTTGCCCCAGTATCTGGCTGATTTCGGTCTCACACGCGACAGCGCTGGCCTGATCGAGATATTCCGTCAGATGACGCATGACTACAAGCGCAACGGAACGACCACACTTCCTGACATCAGCAAAAAGCGACTACGCCGTGGCGTGTTCGCCAGTGTGCAAGAACTGGTCACTGCCATCGATGAATATGTGGCTCACCACAACACCAGCCCCAAGCCATTCATCTGGACCAAGAGCGCTCGCGATATCCTGCAAAAGGTCATCCGCGCCAACAACCACTTTAGTTAGAATGCGCGAAGCTGACTTTGGTCTGAGTTGGTTGGATTTCCCTATTGGAGACACGCAATGGCCGAAGAAAGGCGTGTGCGGCATTCGCTCAGGCGCCGCATCACCCTCAGCACCTTACTGATTTTCCTCGCCAGCATCTGGGCGCTGTCGTATTACGCCAGCCGGATGTTGCGCGAAGACATGGAGCGCTTGCTGGCCGACCAGCAGTCTTCGACGGTGTCTTATGTTGCCGACGAACTCAATCATGAGCTGGAAGAACGGATCCTCGCCGTCGAAAAAGTTGCGCGCTCAATTGATCAGGCTATGCTGGACCATCCGGCGGCGCTACAGCAATTCCTCGAAAGCCGTACGACTTTCCAGGACATGTTTAATTCCGGAATCGTTGCAGTCTCGCTCAACGGCACTGTCCTTGCCGATGTGCCGGTCGTGGCCGGACGTCGGGGAACGAGTTATGCCGACAATGCGGCCACCCACACCGCGTTGACCGAGGGAAAACTGGTGATTGGCCGACCGGTCATAGGACGCGTATTGAAACAGCCTTTGTTCAACATTAACGCACCGATTCGGGATGGCCAAGGCAAAGTGATCGGCGCCCTGTTCGGCGTGATCAATCTCGCCAAGCCGAATTTTCTGGACGGCGTCGGGGGACACAGCTACGGCAAGAGTGGCGGCTACCTGGTTCACGACCAACAGCACGGCATTATTGTCACGGCCACTGACAAGAGCCGCGTCCTGCAACCCCTGCCCGCGCCCGGAACTAATGAAATGAACGACAAGCGCAGACAGGGTTTTCTTGGTACGGCCATCTCAACCAATTCTCTTGGCTTGGAAGTGCTGTCATCGGCCAGTCGCATTCCGGTGGCGGGCTGGCTGGTGATTGCGGCGTTGCCGACCGAGGAGGCGTTTGCCCCGATCCGTGCTATGCAGCGGCGCATCGTGCTCGCAGCAATTTTGTTGACCTTGATCGCCGGCGCGATTTCATGGTGGCTGTTGCGCCGCCAATTTGCACCGCTGCATGCCGCGGTCGAAAGCCTGGCTGGCATGTCCGAGGCGGGCAAACCGATGCAACCGTTGCCGATCGCGAAGCAGGACGAGATCGGGCTGTTGGTTGGCGGTTTCAACCAATTGCTGGCAACGCTGGGAGAGCACGAGGCGCAACTCAAAACCGAGCGCGATTTTTTCAGCGCCGTATTGCAGCAATCGTCCGACGGCGTGCTTCTGTTCGAACCCGAGGATTTGCGCATCCGGGAGGTCAACCCCAAGATTTGCCATATGCTGGGCTACGAACGCGACGAATTGCTGGGGCTTAAATACAGCGAGTTGCTGGATGCGGACCTGGAAAGCGCAGCGGAAAACGTGCGGCGCATCATGCACGACAAGCTGCCCCTGGTAAGCGAACTGAATTTGCGCAAGAAGGACGGTGCGTTGGTCGCGGTCGAAGTCAATGTCGACCTGGTCGAAACGGGTAGACGGCAACTCATCATGGTCAATTTACGCGATCTGACCGAGCGCAAGCAGGCGGAACATAGGCTGCAAGAAGCCAACGCCCAACTCGAGAGTGCGAAGGCGGCTGCGGAAAAGGCCAATTTGGCGAAATCGGAATTTTTGTCCAGCATGAGTCATGAACTGCGCTCGCCACTCAATGCGGTGCTCGGGTTCGCGCAGTTGATGGAATGCCAGACACCACCGCCTTCAGAGGCGCAGAAACGGTCGATCGACCAGATATTGAAGGCCGGTTGGCATTTGCTAAGCCTGATTAACGAAATCCTCGATCTGGCGAAGATCGAATTGGGCAAAGTAACAATGCTGCAAGAATCGATTTCAATCTCCGAGGTGCTGCAAGACTGTCAAGCCATGATCGAGCCGCAGGCGCAGCAGCACCAGATTCAGGTGACGTTTCCTCATCTCGATAACCCCTTGTATGTTCATGCCGATCAGACCAAGGTCAAGCAAGTGATGATCAACCTGCTGTCGAACGCGATCAAATATAACCGGGTCGGCGGCACGGTCATTGTCCAATGCACGAGCAGCGGCAAAAATCGCTTGCGTGTCAGTGTCAAGGATACCGGGGCTGGCCTGGCGCCGGAGCAATTGGCGCAACTATTCCAGCCGTTCAATCGGCTTGGGCAAGAGAGCGGCGCTGAAGAAGGCACCGGCATCGGCTTAGTCGTCACCAAGCAACTGGTCGAGTTGATGGGCGGCGTTATCGGTTTTGAGAGCAGCGTCGGTGTCGGTAGCATATTTTGGTTCGAATTGCCTGCATCGAGCGCGCCCAAGCCGGTGTCTGGCAGCATCGGCGAGACTGGCGCGCTTGAACAGGATCAAGTGGCGGCGTATGAGTTGTCGTCCCAACGTACGCTGCTCTATGTTGAGGACAACCCGGCAAATTTGGCCCTGGTCGAGCAATTGATCGGGCTGCGCAGCGATTTGAAATTATTGACGGCTATTGATGGTCATGTCGGCATTCAGTTTGCGCGCGCCTATCAGCCAGACGTGATTTTGATGGATATTAAAATGCCCGGCCTCAGTGGTTTCGGCGCTTTGGAAGTTTTGCGCCAGGATCCGGCAACAGCCCATATTCCGGTCATGGCGCTGTCGGCCAACGCCATTCCGCGTGACATCGCGAGGGGTATGGAGGCCGGGTTTTTCAGCTATTTGACCAAGCCGATAAAGGTCAGGGAATTTATGGATGCGCTGGATGTCGCATTGCGTTATGCGGCGGAAAATCGTCAAGCGGAATAGCGCTGGAATTAATCCTGGGCTAGGCGCCCGCCGCTGCCGGTACCAAGGTCCAGCACCGACGCCGCGTTCCCTTATTTTGACAGAACCCTATTTCTGCCCCGTCTGGCCCACGGAGGTAATCGGCCAATTCTGGACTCGCTGCCAAGTCTGCTGTACCGTGGGCGGCAGCTTGTCCATTTGCTTCAGGAAAAGCGCAAGCGTCCATATCTGTTGGTCGCTGAGGGAGTCCCCGAACGATGGCATGCCCGTCAGACGAACACCGTGCTTGATCCTCCAAAACGAAGCACCTTCCGGGTCGTCCTCAACCCCCTCGGTCGCCAATTGCGGGGGGGCTGGATAAAGGCCTTTCGCTATCGGTGATGATGACGCATCCCCACTCGCGGAACCATGGCAAACTGCGCAGTTTTGCGCGTAAAGATCAACTCCATTGAGAAGATTCTGATCGGTCAGCGCCACTGGATTTTGACCCTTTGGAGCGTCGCGACGCAATGTCGCATTTAGCGAAGTACGGGCTATCCAGATTTCCGGCCGCCCAGGTTTTGCATCGGCATTGGCAGGGATAAGGCCGCTTTGCACCATTGAGTAAGCGCCGATCAGGGCAACGACAAGCGTTAACGCGGCTCCCAAAATCACACCTTTCAACGTAACACCTTTTAACATAATATCTCCTCATTCAACGGTTGGAACTACCCACCTAAATAGAAAATGAAACGCACATTTATTTCAATTCGCATTAGAAAATTAATTGATTTTTTCTTCTACTTCTTTTGCCCTTTTGCCCTTTTGACATAGAACGTTTTTTCATCGGGGGGCAAGTTCGCGGAGTAATCGCAGAAACTTTCCAGCGCGCACAAGTTCCTCGTCCGCTATTTCCTTGAGCACTTGCACGGCGAGCTTGTTGTCGGTGGACTCGGCAACCGCCTGCGACGGCCATGGATCAACGCCCCGGTTTAAGAATGACCTTGGTCCAGCCTTCCTTGCGCGCA
>DATCIC010000030.1:0-2621 GCA_036508025.1 Rhodoferax sp.
CCGCCCCTAGTTTGAGCTCTGAAAACTGGAGAATGTGGTCTCCATTGACATCGCTGACAGACACCAGCGTCGGGTCTGCCTTCGCCCACTGTGCGATCCACACGGGCAATGAATCAAAGTTCTGCCCGACCAGTTGGCTCATGACCTCAAATTTCACCAGCACGGCCAAGGCGGGGGCCGACAAATACAACAACGCAATAAAAAAAAGCGACCAGGCGACGGAGGTCCGCGCCTCGGCCACCGTGCGAGTTGTATAAAAGCGGGTCAGCAAGTGGGGCAAACCAGCGGTCCCCACCATCAGACAAAACATCAGTGCCAGAAAGTTGCGCCGCGAAACATCAAATGCCTTCTGTTCATCAGCGCTCCCCTGCGGATCGCCAGCAAATGGTTTGGCGTGCGGTGGCATGCCGCCCAAGGGCTGCGCTCGATCCAGGTTATCCTGCATCGCATGCATCCAGCGCTCGCGCGCGGTGACAGTGTCCTTCGGCAGCGCAGCAAGCTCACGTCTTGCTGCAACGACAATCGATTCATCAACCCGATGTTCGTTCAGAAAACGAATTTTTTCCCTTATCGTGTTTCGTTCACTCTCGAGCGATGCCTCCACGTGTTGTAGCTTGCGCTCATAGTCCCGCGCTCGCCGGGCATATTCATTGATCACCTGTAACTCGGCCGGAGAATTGATAAGCTGCCGTTCCAGTTCAGTAATTTTTTGCAGTTGCTGCCCGTAAACGAACGGCGCCAATGGATTGCCCAGTTGTTTGTAAGCCAGCCAGGAAACAGGAATCAAGAAAGCCAGAATCAGTACAACATACTGAGTCACCTGCGTCCAGGTTACCGCCCGCATGCCACCCAAAAACGAGCACACAAGAACGCCGCCCAACCCCAGCAGAATGCCAATTTCAAACTGAACACCCGTCAAACGGGACGTTATCAGCCCTACGCCGTAAATCTGTGCCACGACATAGGTAAAAGAACACAGAACCGCCGCAAAAGCCGCAATCATCCGTGGCCAACGGCCCCCAAAACGGACGCCAAAATAGTCCGGAACTGTGTACAGATCGAGCTTCCTCAGATAAGGCGCGACAAGCAGCCCAACCAGACAGAAGCCCCCCGTCCAGCCCAGCACATAAACCAGCCCTCCAGGCTGCGATGGCGTCCCTGAAAACCCCTGCAGGTAGAGCCCCCCCGCCATACTGATAAACGAGGCAGCACTCATCCAGTCAGCGGCAACCGCCATACCGTTGTAAACAGCCGGGATGCTGCGTCCGGCAACGTAATACTCCGAGGCATCCGAAGTACGACCGTAGATCCCTATCACTGCGTACAAGGCGACTGTGGCGAACAAAAAAATGGAACCAACCCACATTTTCTTCAGCCCCAACCTCTCGGCGAGGGCCAGCGCCAGCAAGAACAGCAGCAAGCAAACAACGTAAGCGGCGAATCGCCAATGCAGCCGGTGCTTGTAGGCGGTGTAGGCTGCATCGGCCGTCGTAATTTCTCCGTCGCGCCGATTCGCAACCCAGGCGAACACCGCCACGATGGCGATAAAAATAAACACGCTGCCCTGGGCCGCGAACCAGTAGCCCAAGGGCCAGCCAGCAACGATCATCTGCAGGTCGCGTGCGAAGAACACCACGCCGAACGACGCTGCAAACCAGATCGCAAGAAGCCAGCCATGCAAGCGAAAACCGCCTGCCGTCGGCTTGAATTCGCCCACTTCCGCCGCTGGATTCAACATCGCCGCATCATGACAGCCCGTGAAGTCTCAGGCCATAGGGGTTTGCTATTGCCCGGCCAGCTTCTGCCAGGTTGCGATCACGGAGTCCGGATTCAGCGAAATCGATGAAATCCCTTCCTTGGCGAGCCACTCCGCAAAGTCAGGGTAATCGCTGGGCCCCTGACCACAAATGCCAATGTACTTGCCTTCGGCTTTGCAGGCACTGATAGCCTGGCTGATGAGCGTGGTAACAGCCGGATCGCGTTCGTCAAAGTCAGCCGTCAGCAACTCCAGGCCGGAGTCACGATCAAGTCCCAGGGTCAGCTGGGTCAGGTCGTTGGAGCCAATCGAGAAGCCATCAAAATACTGAAGAAACTGGCTTGCCAAAATAGCGTTGCTGGGGATCTCGCACATCATAATGATCTTCAGACCGTTTTCACCGCGTTTGAGCCCGTGGGCGGCCAACAATTCGGTCACCTTTTTGGCTTGTCCCAACGTCCGGACAAACGGCACCATCACCTGGACGTTGCTCAAGCCCATGTCCTGGCGAACACGTTTGAGCGCCTCGCATTCCATCGCGAAGGCCTCACCGAAATCGGCGCTGACATAACGTGCGGCACCACGGAAACCGAGCATGGGGTTCTCCTCTTCGGGCTCGTAGCGGCTGCCACCAATCAGTTTGCGGTATTCATTGCTCTTGAAATCGGACAGACGCACAATAACTGGCTTGGGCCAGAACGCGGCAGCGATCGTCGCAACACCTTCGGCGACCCGATCCACATAAAAAGCGCGCGGCGAGGCGTGACCACGGGCAACGGATTCGACCGCTTTTTTCAGATCTGCATCAATGTTGGGATAGTCCAGGATCGCCTTGGGATGCACCCCAATGTTGTTGTTGATGATG
>DATCIC010000031.1:0-10740 GCA_036508025.1 Rhodoferax sp.
GCGCCAGCCGCAGCACCGGCATTTGCAGGCGCGCGAACCAGACCCGAATGCCGGGCGGAATGCGGTCCTCCTGCAAAATGGCCTGGAACATCAGGGCCACAATTTCAATGGTGGCCTTTTCACTCTTGGTTTCGGCCTTGCTCTTGAGATCGGTGGTTCTGCGCCGCAACTCGCCCGCCACCCGGAGCACCGCCGCCGGACTGTCCTCGTCCAGCACCGCGCCATGGCCCGCATCGGCACCCATCGGCTGGGAATGCATCGCAATCGCCGCTGCCAGTGCGGGCGACGGGGCCTCATAGTGCGTGATTTCAAAATTGCTTGCGCCCGAGCCCCGCAACAAACGTTTGAGTTGGCCCACCACACCCTGCGCCCGGCTGCGTGCCCGCGCCAGCGGTGTGCTGGACGTCATCATGCGGGTTTCCTCGGCCGCGCTGCCATAGAACCCGCCTGAATGCGACCCGGCCTGCCCGGCCTGCGCCGAATGTCCTGCTTGTCCTGAATGTCCTTGTTGTCCTTGTTTTCCTGGCTGACCGGCCTGCGGCCTGCGGCCCAACGTCGCACCACCACCCTCTCCGCTCTCACTGCCGCCACCCACGTCATAGCCCGACGGCACCGCCCCGTAGCTGGAGATTTCCTCGGGCGAACTGCGGTCGGACAAAGATGCCGACACGGGCGACGGGCCGCTGCGGGGCGCAGTCGACGGGATACGCCTGACACGGTCCTTCAATTCAATCGTCGGCAGTACCCCTTGCTTGATCAACAAGGCGTTCGCGTTCGCATAAGCCTGATTGATACGCTGCGTCAACAGAGTGCGCGTCACCTCGTTCACCAGGGACCACGCATCACGGGGCATGCCGGCCAAGGCCCACTGCTCGATCATCAACAACAGCAGTACCTCAGGGCGAAAGATATCGTGATCCTGCAGCTCTTGCACGCCCTCCAGCAGCTTGATGCGCACACTCAGATCATTGAACTCGGCGCTGACTTTTTCCATCACGCTCAAGACCAGCCGCGAGGCCATGATCTTGTCCTCCACCACCTCGGTGCCGACCAGCTCCAAATCGCTGTCGGGTGCCCTCTTTGGCGCCGCCGCCGGGGGCTTCAAGGATGCCTGCCAGGCGGTCAGGGTGCCTTCAACCCAGGCCGTCTGGCAGCTCTGGTAAAGCATCCAGGCGTCGCGCCGGTTTTGCATGTCACGCGAAGGCGCAGCCTCGTCCATCAGCTCGGTCAGCCGCTGCCGGGCCGCAACACCCAGCTCCACCATGGCGCGACCCGCCTCCGCCAGAAAGCGCTTGCGCGTCTCTTGGGCGAGCTGGATGCGTTGCGCCATGGAGGCCTGAGTGGACATGCTTTGATTCTAGTCAGACCAAGACAACTGCGTCGGCAAAGAACGATCCGTCACGACCCGGATGGACCCGCGCACAAGGCTTGATCAAACGGTGGCGCCAGCGTTGGGGTCATTCGGGTCTTCTTCTTTTTTGGTGCCGCCCTTGATCAGGTCTTCACGCTGGATGCCTAGCCACATGGCAATGGCGGCAGCCACAAAAACTGAAGAGTAGATACCAAACAAAATGCCAATGGTCAGGGCCAGCGCAAAATAATGCAGCGTGGCGCCCCCGAACAACAACATGGACAACACCATCATCTGGGTCGAACCGTGGGTGATGATGGTCCGGCTGATGGTCGAAGTAATGGCGCTGTCGATGATCTGCATCGTGTTCATCTTGCGGTAGCGCCGGAAATTCTCGCGAATCCGGTCAAAAATCACCACCGACTCGTTGACCGAATAACCCAACACCGCCAGCACGGCAGCCAGCACCGGGAGCGAAAACTCCCACTGGAAAAACGCAAAAAACCCGAGGATGATGACGACGTCGTGTAAATTGGCGATGATCGCCGCCACCGCGAATTTCCATTCAAACCGGACTGACAGGTACAGCATGATGCCGACAATCACACTGGCCAGCGCCTTCAGGCCGTCAGCAGCGAGTTCGTCGCCCACCTGCGGACCCACAAATTCGGTGCGGCGCATAACAGCGGACGCATCCGCCGCCTTGAGTGCGGCCATCACCTGCACACTCTGCTGGGCAGAAGTGACACCTTTTTGCACCGGCAGACGGATCAGCACATCCCGCGCCGTGCCAAAGTTTTGCACCTGGACATCGTTCAAACCGAGCTTGGCCACCGTACTGCGAACCAAATTCAAGTCAGCCGGCTGCGTGTAGGTGACCTCCATCAGGGTGCCACCGGTGAACTCTACCGACAGATGCAGGCCGCGGCTGAACAAAAAGAAGACCGCAGCCAAAAAGGTAATGAGCGACACCACGTTAAAGATGATGGCATGCCGCATGAACGGAATGTCGCGTTTTATTTTAAAAAATTCCATGAATATCTCGCTGTAGTTCGCGCTTATTTCGGGGCCACTGCCGCACCGGACTCAGGGCGCCAAATGGTCCCAATGGAGACCGACTTGAGCTTGTTTTGCCGGCCGTACCACAAATTAACCAGGCCTCTGGAAAAGAACACGCCGGAGAACATGCTGGTCAGAATGCCAAGAACGTGCACCACCGCAAACCCGCGCACCGGACCGGAGCCAAAAGTCAACAAGGCCAGCCCGGCAATCAGCGTGGTGACATTGGAATCCAAAATAGTGGCCCAGGCCCGGTCATACCCAGCGTGGATGGCGGCCTGTGCCGAGGCGCCATTGCGCAACTCTTCGCGCACCCGCTCGTTGATCAGCACATTGGCATCAATCGCCATACCGAGCACCAGCGCCATCGCGGCCATGCCCGGCAGCGTCAAAGTGGCCTGCAGCATCGACAGCATCGCCACCAGCAGCAGTAAATTGACGGCCAGCGAGATGCTCGAAAACAGGCCAAACAGCACGTAGTAGACGCACATGAAGACCGTGACCGCCGCAAAGCCGTAGGTGACGCTGTTAAAGCCCTTGGCAATATTCTCCGCACCCAGGCTTGGGCCAATGGTGGTTTCCTCGATGATTTCCATCGGTGCGGCCAGTGAGCCAGCGCGCAGCAGCAAGGCCGTATCAGTGGCTTCCATCGCGGTCATGCGACCCGAAATCTGCACCCGTCCGCCGCCAATCTCCGAGCGAATCACGGGCGCGGTGACCACTTCACCCTTGCCCTTCTCGAACAGCAAGATAGCCATGCGCTTGCCGACACTTTCACGCGTGACATCCCGGAAAATGCGCGCGCCTTTGGCGTCCAGCGTCAGGTTGACCACGGCTTCTTGCGTCTGGCTGTCAAAACCGGGCTGGGCATCGGTCAGGTTTTCACCCGTCAAAATAACCTGTTTTTTCACAATGACGGGCTGGCCACTGCGTTCCAGGAAGCGCTCGGACCCAAACGGCACCGCGGCCGTCCCGCCCTCGGCCGCGCGGGCTTCACTGCTTTCATCCACCATGCGCACTTCGAGGGTGGCGGTGCGCCCCAGAATATCTTTCGCCTTGGCGGTGTCCTGCACGCCCGGCAACTCCACCACAATCCGGTCCAAGCCCTGCTGCTGGATGACCGGTTCAGACACGCCCAGCTCATTGATACGGTTGTGCAAGGTGGTGATGTTCTGCTTGAGCGCTTGAGTCTGCACCCGCAGCGCCGCCACGGGCTTGATGGAGGCCGTCAGTTTGTAATCGGTGCCGTCCAGCGCGTCCACCGATTGCAGATCGGCAAATTGATCCAGCAGGATCTCTTTGGCCGCTTCGAGCGTTTGCGCATCGCGAAAACGCACTTCGATGGTCTGGCCGTTGCGGTTGATGCCGCTGTGGCGAACATTTTTCTCGCGCAGGCTGGTTCGAATGTCGCCGGCCAATGATTCAGCCTTTTTGGTCAACGCAGCTTGCATGTCCACCTGCAACATAAAGTGCACGCCGCCCCGCAAATCCAACCCCAGATACATGGGAAAGGCGCGCAAAGCGGTCAGCCAGGCTGGGGAGCGCGACAGCAAATTGAGAGCCACCACGTAGCTCGGGTTGGCCGGGTCAGGAATCAAGGCTTTTTGAATCGCATCCTTGGCCTTGAGTTGGGTCTCGGTGTTGCCAAAGCGCGCTTTGACCGAGGTGCCATCCAGCGTCACCACATCAGCGGCCAGGCCTGCCGTCTGCAGGGCTGCTTCGACTTGCACTTTTGTGCCGCTGTCGACCTTGACGCCCACCTTGACCGCCGACACCTGCACGGCCGGAGCTTCACCAAAAAAATTAGGCAGGGTGTACACCACTCCCACCACCAGCGCGATCAGAATGATCGCGTACTTCCAGATTGGGTAACGATTCATGATCGCGCTTCTTGAATTTTGAAACCTTGACTACTTGATGCTGCCCTTGGGCAAGACCAGCACCACGGCACTGCGTTGAATCTGAACTTCAACGTTGGGCGCCACTTCCAGCGTCAAATAGCCCTCGCCCAATTTGGTGACCTTGCCCAGCATGCCACCGACAGTGGCGACTTCGTCGCCCTTGGCCAAGGCCTCAATCATGGCGCGATGTTCCTTTTGTTTTTTCATCTGCGGGCGGATCATGACGAAATACAAAACCACAAACATCAGCACCAGCGGCAGCATGCTCATGAGTGACGATTGCATATCGCCGCCAGCGGCGGCAGGGGCGGTTTGGGCGAAGGCAGAGGAAATAAACACAGACAACTCCAAAAAAATAAATCAAAACACCAAGACGATTTCCCGTTTCCTGCACATGGCGACGCACAAAAGGGCTAACCGGGCATTGTATGCGGGGCTTGCCACCCCAAGGAAACGAACGCCCACTGCGTCCGCCCCGGGCATCACGCCGCCTTTGGCACGTCCTGCGGCGTGCGCCACCGGACCAGCAGTTGCTGCCAGTTTTGCCGTGCGCTGCGCAGGTGGCGTTCCTTGACGTGGCCAAAACCCCGGATTTGCTCCGGAACGCGGGCAATCTCCAGCGCCAGTTGATAAGCGGTGTGCCCCGCTGGCCCGGTCGGCCGGTGACTGCCGAGCACGCCGAGTAACTCATTGATGCTGTCCTGGTACTCGGTGATCAGGGCGCGCTCCTGGCGGCGCTCCTCGGTCTTGCCAAAAATATCCAGCGCCGTGCCGCGCAGGCCCTTGAGCTGCGCCAGCAGCTTGAAGGCCAGCAACATGGCGGGGCCATAGGGCCGCTTTTGCAGTTCGCCGCGCTCGTTCCTCTTGGCCAGCAGGGGCGGCGCCAGGTGGTAGTGAACCTTGAAGTCGCCTTCAAACATGACGGCGATTTTGGCGTTGAAATCGCTGTGGCTATGCAGCCGCGCGACCTCGTATTCATCCTTGTAGGCCATTAACTTGAACAGGTAACGGGCCACCGCCTCGGTCAAAGCCAGTTTTCCCAAGCCAATCGTGTCATCCACGCTTCTGACTTTTTGCACAAAGCTTTGATAACTGTCGGCATAAGCCGCATTTTGGTAATCCGTCAAAAATGCCACGCGCTTGGCGATCAACTCATCGAGTGGACTGCGCTTGGCAAAAGCCACCACTTGGCCCGGGTTGAGCATCTTGTCAAACGCGGCCGGGTCGTGCGCCGCACGTCGGCCCCAGGCAAACGCGGTCTTGTTCTGCTCGACCGCCACCGCATTGAGCTCCATGGCGCGTAAGAGCGAGGCCTGCTCCAGCGGAATCCAGCCTTTTTGCCAGGCAAAGCCGAGCAGCATCGGATTGGTGTAAATGCTGTTGCCCATCAGGCGGGTGGCCGCGGCCTCCGTGTTGAACGCAGCCACCGCATTGAGCCCCACCGATTTGACGATGTCGCTGACGCAGGCCTCGGCCGGGTCTTGCCAATTGGCGTTTTTGACAAAAGCAGCCGTTGGCGTGGCGTGGGCGTTCAGCGCCACATGGGTGCGCCCGCTAAGCATGCGCAGCATGGTTTCCGCGCTGGCCGCCACAACGGGGTCGCAGCCGATGATGAGGTCGGCCCCCGCCATGCCCACACGCGTAGTGCGGATGGCGTCTTGTGAGGCGCCAATCAGCACGTGGCTCCAGGTGGCGCCACCTTTTTGCGCCAGGCCGCCCGCGTCTTGCGTCACGATACCCTTGCCTTCCAGATGCGCCGCCATGCCCAGCAGCTGGCCAATGGTGATGACGCCGGTGCCGCCGACACCGGCAACCACAATGCCCCAGGCCTGGCCGTCCTGGCCGGTGCTCGAAGCCATCGTCGGCTCCGGCAACGCGCCCCAGGTCGCATCCAACGGTGCTGCTGCCTGGTCTTTTGATTTCTTCCTGAGCTGACCGCCCTCAACTGTGACAAAGCTCGGGCAAAAGCCCTTGACGCACGAGTAGTCCTTGTTGCAGGTGCTTTGGTTGATCTGGCGTTTGCGGCCAAACTCGGTCTCCAGCGGCTCGACACTCAGGCAGTTGCTCTGCACGCCACAGTCGCCACAGCCCTCACACACCAATTCATTGATGACGACCCGTTTGGCCGGGTCGACCAGACTACCGCGCTTGCGGCGGCGCCGTTTTTCGGTGGCACAGGTCTGGTCGTAGATGATGACGCTGCATCCCTTAATTTCCCGGAACTCACGCTGGATGCGATCAAGCCCGTCGCGGTGTTCAATGGCAATGCCCTCGGGCAAGCCGGTGATGTGGGCGTACTTGTCCGGTTCGTCCGTCACCACCACTATTTTGATAGCACCTTCAGCCCGCATGCTCTGGGCAATCTGCACAACAGAGTGTCCTTCCGGGCGCTCGCCAATTTGCTGGCCACCGGTCATGGCAACCGCGTCGTTGTACAAAATCTTGTAGGTGATGTTCACGCCCGCCGCGATGGCCTGACGAATTGCCATCAGCCCGCTGTGAAAGTAGGTGCCATCGCCGAGGTTGGCAAACACATGCTGTTCGTTGCTGAAGGGCTGCTGGCCGACCCAGGGCGCGCCCTCGCCGCCCATCTGGGTAAAGCCGATGGTGGCGCGGTCCATCCAGACGCTCATGAAGTGGCAGCCAATGCCGGCCATGGCGCGCGAGCCTTCAGGCACCTTGGTCGAGGTGTTGTGCGGGCAGCCCGAGCAGAACCAGGGTTGCCGCTCGGCACCCTTGACGCCACTCACTTCGAGCACCTGCATGGCCTGCTCCTTGGCCTGCAGGATCGCCAGCCGGGCGTCGATGCCCGCCGTCGTATCCGCGTCCAGGCCCATTTTTTTCAACCGCTGGGCGATGGCCCGGGCAATCAGCGCGGGTGACAAGTCGGCGTTGGCACGCAACAGCGTATTGGCACTCGGGTTCGGCATCGACCATTCGCCGCCGCTGCCGTAGGGGGTGCCTGCCGCGTGAGCGTCCACCTCGTTGAACTTGCCCAGCACGGTGGGCCGCACGTCCGCGCGCCAGTGGTATAGCTCTTCTTTGAGCTGGTACTCGATGATCTGGCGCTTTTCTTCCACCACCAGAATTTCCTGCAGGCCGGTGGCAAATTCGCGCGTGAGCTGGGCTTCCAGCGGCCACACCACGCCCACCTTGTGCAAACGGATGCCCAGACGCTGGCACGTTGCGTCATCCAGCCCGAGGTCGAGCAAAGCCTGGCGCGTGTCGTTGAAAGCCTTGCCGCTGGCAATCAGGCCAAAACGGTCATTCGGGCCTTCAATCACGTTGTAATTGAGTCGATTCGCCCGGACATAGGCCAGCGCCGCGTACCATTTGTAGTCAAACAGGCGCGCTTCCTGCGCCAGCGCAGCATCGGGCCAGCGAATGTGCACACCACCCGGCGGCATTTCGAAGTCGGTCGGAAGCTTGATCTGCACCCGCTCCAGATCCAGGCTCACGGTGGCGCTGGACTCCACGATTTCCTGAATCGTTTTCATGCCGGCCCAGACCCCGGAAAAACGACTGAGAGCAAAGGCGTGCAGACCCAGGTCCAGAATCTCCTGCACGCTGGCCGGAAAAAACACCGGCGTACCGCAGGCCTTGAAAATATGGTCGCTCTGGTGCGCTGCGGTCGAGCTTTTCGAGATGTGGTCGTCGCCCGCCACGGCAATCACGCCGCCCCACGGCGTGGTGCCCGCCATGTTGGCGTGCTTGAAAACGTCGCCACAACGATCCACCCCCGGGCCCTTGCCATACCAGATACCAAACACGCCATCGAATTTGTTAGAGCCGGGAGGTGCAAAGCCGAGCTGCTGCGTGCCCCACAAGGCGGTAGCGGCCAGTTCTTCATTGACACCGGGCTGGAACACGATGTGGTGTGCCTTGAGGTATTTCTCCGCCTTGACCAGTGCCTGGTCGTAATTGCCCAGCGGTGAGCCGCGGTAACCACTGATGAAACCGGCCGTGTTTTTGCCAAGCAACTGGTCGCGCGCCTGCTGCAACATCGGCAGTTTGACCAGGGCTTGCACGCCACTCATGAAGGCACGCCCGTGGTTCAGCACGTATTTGTCGTCGAGCGTGGCGGCGCTGAGCGCCTGGCGGATGGATTCGGGCAGTGGTGCGTTCATGGTTTGCGGGTCTCCAGGCGTGCAGGGTAAACGCGGCACGGTCAGTGCGCGTTGCGGGGTCACCGGCTGCAAGCCGGAGACCTCTTTGAAGCGGGAAAGTGTAGGCCAGAGACATTAAACAGCCAAGTCCGTCATGTCGGATGGCCTCTGGCTGATGTCTGAACCCAGGTTGAATGAATTGAAACGCCGCTTACGCCACATACAGCAAGATGCAAATGAAGTGGCAGAAGCTGCCCCCCAGCACAAACAGATGCCAAATGCCGTGGTAATGGCGGCGGCGGTCACCATACACATAGAAGTAGATGCCCAGGCTGTACACGATGCCTCCCGCCACCAGCCAAACCAGACCGGCCAGTGGCATGGCGTGTGTCAACGGCTTGATGGCAATGACCACCAGCCAACCCATCAGAACGTACAGCATCATTGACAGGCGACGCGTGTGGCGGCCCAGCGTCAACTCCTGGGCAATACCAAATAACGCCAGCCCCCAACTCAAACCCAGCAGCGTCCAGCCCCAAGGTCCGCGCAGGGTGACCAGCGCGATCGGCGTATAGGTGCCGGCAATCAACAGGTAGATGGCGTTGTGGTCGATTTTTTGCAAAATCGCCTTGGCACGCTGATGCTGGATGCTGTGGTAAATGGTTGAAAAACAATACAGCAGCACGAGCGTCGTGCCATAGATACTGAAGCTCACCACCTTCCACGGATCGCCTTGCATGACGGCCACGGTGACCAGAATGGATAAGCCAGAGATGGAGAATGCCGAGCCAATCAGGTGACTGACACTGTTGAATTTTTCGCCGTTGTACACAAAACGTCCTTAAGCCGAGGAGATTACACGGTCCGTGCTGGCCTTCAGAGCCGTCGCACTGGACTTGATACAACACCTACCCCCTCGTGCGCGTGCGGTCCGGCGACGTTCGATGTGGTTCCCTAAGCATGTGTATGTGTATGTGTATGTAAGCATGGTAACCAAACAGCGCAATGTGTGCCGACGCACAGTCCCTCTTGAGATGCAAAACGACACTCCAAAACGTGATGCACCCAGCGAAAGCGATGGCGCAGAACCTTTGTCTTTGAGCCGACAGCAGGCCGACCGATCACATTGAATATCTTTCTTTTGATCAACTTAACAGGAAAACTAAAATGAACCAATTGCAGAAAAATGCCAGCGTCCGCCCCTTGTTTATGGCCTCGCTGCTGGCCGCTTTACTAACGGGATGCGGCGGCGGCGGAGATGCTGGGACTATAGATGCAAGCGCAAGCCAATTGGCGCGTAAACCCGTTGTCGCTACCGGTCTAGCGCCGGTAAACCTGGGGACCGCCGGCAATTTCGTGATACTGTCAAAATCAGGGATTTCAACCGTTCCAAGCTCGGTGCTAACCGGAGATATCGGCGTCAGTCCCATCGCACACACCGCTATCACGGGATTTTCAGAAACAATGGATCTCTCGAATAAATTTTCGACATCCGCTCAAGTGACCGGAAAGATATACGCAGCCGACTATACGGCGCCCACGCCAACTTACATGACCACGGCGGTAAGCGACATGGAAATCGCATACACCGACGCCGCCGGACGAACATTACCCGGTTTCACTGAACTTGGCGCCGGAGAGATTGGCGGGCTAACCCTTGTTCCCGGCCTTTATAAATGGGGCACCGATGTTTCAATATCAACGGATGTCACGCTCTCGGGTGGTCCAAACGACGTTTGGATCTTCCAGATAGCAGGAAATCTTAACGAGGCTGCCGGCAAGAAAGTCACTTTGATCGGTGGTGCACTGCCCCAGAATGTCTTCTGGCAGTCCGCCGGTGCAGTGGCCATTGGAACGACCGCGCACTTTGAAGGAGTCATACTCGCTAAAACAATGATCGCCATGAATACTGGCGCATCGGCGAACGGCAGACTGTTGGCACAGACTGCGGTCACTCTCGATCAGAATACGGTGACAGAGCCCGCCAACAAAGGGACGCAAGGTGGGAAGAACAACCATAAATAGAAAAGGTAAGCGCTCCATAAACCCCAGACTTGCCGATTGATCCTGATTTTCGCAAGCTTGCACATCTAACTTGAAGTGCAGCGAGAGGAAGACGAGATTGGCATTCTGGGTGGAGCATGTCGCCAATGCGGTCGGTGATGGATAACAAATGATTGATCTGAATTTCTGTGCAGAGACGACCCGACCGATGCTGCTCGCCTTGGTGCTGGCAGCCAGCGCAGGTGCGGCAATGGCCACACTTGGACAAGCACCGTCAACGCCCCCAGCATCTTCAACTTCTACTCCGGCGCCTAGTGCA